>CAMLLE010000178.1 GCA_946480555.1 uncultured Verrucomicrobia subdivision 3 bacterium | reverse complement strand
GTCACCTCGTCTCCTGCTGGGAAGAGGGAATGCTTGTTGAAGCTTCTCAGCTCTTCTTGAAAACGTATTCCGCACGGAAATCGCGGCCGTCTTGATCGTGCGAAACCTTGAAGCCGACCTTTTTGCTCACGTGCTGCATGCCGAAGTTGTCGGCCATGATGATCGCCGTGATGCGTTTCAGCTTTTCGTCCTGGCCGATATGAACCAGCCGCCGCAACAACTCGGTTCCCAATCCGTGCTTCTGCCACGGATCGCCCACGATCAACGCAAACTCCGCTTCGTTTCGTCCACGCGCCTTGCTTAAGCGGCCAACGCCAATGATCTGGCGCTCCTTCGTTTTCGGATCCTTGTGTTCGGCAACCAGCGCAATTTCGCGGTCGTAGTCGTTGAAACAAATGCGCACCAACCGCTCGTGCGCAATGCGCTGGTCGAGTTTGATCTGGCTGAAGTAACGGTGATAAACGCTCTCTTCGGACAACGTCTGATGAAACTTCACGAGCAGCGGTTCGTCCTCCGGCCGGATGGGGCGAATCAACACTGACGCGCCATTCTTCAACTTCCACGGCGTCATGTATTGCGTCGGATAAGAACGAATCGCCAGCTTCGGCAACGCATCTTCCTTCGTCTTGGGTTCATGCAAAATCACCCGCGCATCCAGCGCCACCAGATCGTCCGCCGAGGCGAACATCGGGTTGATGTCGATTTCCTTGATCCACGGCTGTTCCGCAACCAGCTGGCTGAAGCCGACCATCAGCCGCTCCAGCGCGGCGAGATCGACGGGCTTGCGGCCGCGCACGCCTTCGAGCGCGTGATAAATCTTCGTCGTTTCCATCATGCGCCGCGCCAGGGTCGTGTTCAGCGGCGGCAAGCCGAGCGCCTTGTCCTTGAACACTTCCACCAGCTGCCCGCCCATGCCGAACAGCAGCACCGGTCCAAACTGCGGATCGATGCTGGAGCCGAGGATCAATTCATATCCGTCGCTCAGCTTGATCATCTTCTGCACGGTGACGCCCTGGAAATGCTGCGCGCCGGCTTTTTCCGTGCAGGCTGTTTTGATTGCTTTGAACGCGCGCCGCACTTCGTCTTCATCCTTGAGATTCAACTGCACGCCGCCGACGTCGGTCTTGTGCGTGATGGTTTCGGAAAAAAGTTTCAACACGACGGGGAAACCAATTTCCTTCGCGAGCTTCGCGGCTTCGGCTTCCGTTTCTGCAATCTTCGTCACCACGGTCGGGATGCCGTAGCAGCCGAGCAATTCCTTGGATTCCGCCTCCGTGAGAATCGTGCGGCCGGATTTCTTCACTTCATCGATCAGCATGCGCGCCTTGGCGCGGCCGGATTCCAGATCGTCTGCGTCGGCTGATGGCACGGGTGTTTCGTACAGCGCGCGCAAGTTGTCCGCGTAACGCCACATCTGGCTGAACACCTGCGCGGCTGCGTCGGGATACGGAAACGTCGGGATGCCGGCGCGATTCAAAATCGCTTCACCTTCCGCAACGTCCTTGCCGCCCATCCAGCTCGCGAGAACCGGCTTGCCTTCAATATGACCAAATGCCTTCAGCTTTTCCGCAGTGGCCGTGCAATCGGTCATTGCCTGCGGGGTCAGAATCACAAGCAAGCCATCGCTGTTCGGATCGCGCCCGGCAATTTCCAGAGTCTTCGCGTAGGTTTCCGCACTGGCGTCGCCGAGCACGTCGATGGGATTGTTGTGCGACCAGGCCGCGGGCAGAATCTTGTTCAACTCCTCGATGGTTGGTTTCGAAACATCTGCCAGCGCGCCACCGCTCATCAGCAGTGCATCCGTCGCCAGCACGCCCGGGCCGCCAGCGTTGGTGATCATTGTCAGGCGATTCCCCTTTGGGCGCGGCTGGCGGCCAAGCACTTCGGACATGTAGAACAAGTCGGAAATGTTGTTCACGCGCAGTACGCCGCAACGCTTGAAGGCCGCATCCAGAACATCGTCGCTGCCCGTGAGCGAACCCGTGTGCGATGCCGCCGCTTTCGCCGCGCCCGCCGTGCGCCCGGGTTTGATCACGATGATCGGCTTGGTCAACGCCACTTCGCGCGCCGCCGACAGGAACGTCCGCGCGTCGCCGATCGTTTCCATGTAGATGACGATGCTCTTCGTGTTGGGATCGTCGCCGAGGTAGTAAATGAGATCGCCCCAGCCGACATCGAGCATGGAACCGATGGAAACAAATGCGCTGAAGCCAACATTCTCCTTGAGGCTCCAATCGAGAACCGCCGTGCAAAGCGCGCCGCTCTGGCTGAGGAAACCGACATTGCCCGGCTTTGCAATGGTTGTCGCGAACGTCGCATTCAGGCCTTGTTGCGGCACCATCACGCCAAGGCAGTTCGGGCCAACGATGCGCATGCCCGCCTTGCGCGCGTCGGTGAGGATTTGCTTCTCCAAGGCGACGCCTTCCGGACCGGTTTCCTTGAATCCTGCCGAGATGATGATCGCGCCGGGAATTCCCGCTTTGATGCATTCCTGAATGATTCCCGGAACAGTCTTCGCCGGCGTGCAGATCACCGCCAGATCGACGCGTTCGGGCAGAGCGGAAACGCTGGGATACGCGCGCACGCTGAGCACGGAATTGCGTTTCGGATTCACCGGATAAACGACGCCCTGGAACCCGCCACGGCCGAGGTTCTGGAAGATGGTTCGACCGACGCTGCCGGCATTTTCAGTCGCGCCGATCAAGGCAACGGACTGCGGCGCGAAAATGGGATCGAGCGGATGCGACCGGGCGTGGAGAATATCGTGGGCGGACTCAACGGGCGAATTCGGTTTAAGCGTTTGCATGAACTTTCAAAATCATTTGCTTCAAATCATCTGACGCTCAGCGTCAACAACACGTCCTTGGATAGATTGAGCCAGGGCGGTGCTGCTGGAAAGACTGTGGCGTTCCCGTCGAGGGAAGGACTTCACCCCGCTTGGCAAAAAGTGAACGCTTATTGGCAGGCCCAGCGGCCCGAGAGCAAAATCCGCTAAAGTCGCCCCGGCGCAAGCGGGAATTCTGAGACGGCGATACGTTCCACTTTGCCCATCAAAATTCAGCCTCACCGCGACCGGTCCACGTGGTTTCAGCACGCAAGCACGGCTGAGGGTGCCCGGCATCGATGACGAACGGGCTTTTCACGCCAATCGACCAGATTTGAGCTGCGGTTCTCCACGCGGATTTCCTAGCGTAACCCCCCATTGTTGCACTGCCGGGTTTTCCGAGACTTGGACCATGGACAAGTTCATCTGCATCCACGGCCATTTTTACCAGCCTCCCCGCGAGAATCCGTGGCTGGAATCGGTAGAACTTCAGGACTCCGCCGCGCCATGGCACGACTGGAACGAGCGCATCGCGGTTGAATGCTATGCGCCAAACGCCGCAGCCCGCATCCTCAACGGTGAAGGCAAGATCGAAAATATCATCAGCAATTATTCCAGGATCAGCTTCAACTTCGGCCCCACCCTGCTCGCATGGATGGAGGACAAAATGCCGGAAACGCACGCGGCAATCGTGGCGGCGGACAAGCTGAGCCGCGAACACTTCTCGGGGCACGGTTCGGCGCTGGCGCAAGTGTACAATCACATGATCATGCCGCTCGCAAATCAGCGCGATAAGATCACTCAGGTGCTCTGGGGCGTGCGCGATTTTGAGTATCGCTTCGGACGCAAACCCGAAGGCATGTGGCTCTCCGAAACCGCCGCCGACACGCCGAGCCTTGAAGCGCTCGCTGACGCCGGAATTCAATTCACGATCATGTCTCCATTCCAGGCGAACCGCCTGCGGAAGATCGGCGAAGAAGAATGGCAGGATGTGAGTGGCGCGAAGATCGATCCGAGCCGCGCCTATCTGGTCAATCTCCCGTCAGGCCGGAGAATCAACGTGTTCTTCTACGACGCACCGGTTTCGCAGGCCGTCGCCTTTGAGAAACTGCTGGTGAGCGGCGAGAAGTTCGCCCACCGCCTGCTCGACGCGTTTTCCGACGATCGCGATTGGGACCAACTCGTTCACATCGCGACGGACGGCGAGTCGTACGGGCATCATCATCGTCACGGCGAGATGGCGCTTGCCTACGCACTGGAACACATTGAGAAAAACGGTCTCGCCCGGCTTACAAACTACGGTGAATACCTGGAAAAGCACCCGCCGCAGTTTGAAGTTCAGATTCACGAAGGCAGCGCCTGGAGCTGTTCGCACGGGGTCGGGCGATGGAGGGAGGACTGTGGCTGCAACAGCGGTGGGCACGGAGATTGGAACCAGCAATGGCGGGCGCCGCTGCGTGCGGCACTGGATTGGTTGCGCGACGAAATGACGCCGTTGTTCGAAACCAAAGCTTCCGGGTTTTTGCGCGATCCATGGGCGGCGCGCGATGGTTACATCAACGTCATTCTCGATCGCAACCCCGAGAGCATCAGCCGTTACCTTTCCGGGAATGCGAATCGCGAGTTGAACGAAGATGAAAGGGTCACTGTGTCAAAGCTGATGGAACTTCAGCGCCACGCAATGCTGATGTACACGAGCTGCGGCTGGTTCTTCGATGAACTTTCAGGAATCGAAACCGTGCAGGTGATTCAATACGCCGCGCGCGTCATCCAGCTGGCGAACGAACTCTTCGAACGCGACTTCGAGCCGGCTTTCCTGGAAAAACTTGAACTCGCCAAAAGCAATCTCCCCGCCACGCCGGACGGACGCGCCATCTACCACGCGTACGTGAAACCGGCAACGATCAACTGGCCGAAGGCTGCCGCGCATTATGCCATCAGTTCGTGCTTTCAAGAATACGGCAAGGCCACACGCATCTTTTCATTCACCTTCGAAGACGAGAAACGCCACGTGGCCACCGCAGGCAAAACCAAGCTGTCCATCGGCGAGGTCCGCGTGGTTTCCGAGATCACGCACGAAGCGGATCGACTCGCCTATGCCATTCTCTACATGGGCGAGCACAACCTCGTTGGCGGTGTTGGGAAGTTCGCGGCGCCCGAGGAATTCGAGCAGATGCAACGCGAGCTGGAAGGCGCGTTTCACATCGCAGACTTCCCGCAGATGATCCGCCTGCTTGACCAGCATTTCGGCAACTCACCCTACTCGCTCAAATCGCTGTTCAAGGACGAACAACGCCGCATTCTCAATGAAATCCTGGCATCGGCCCGCGAGGATCTGGAAAGCCGTTTCCGCATGATCACCGATCGCTATGCGCCGCTGATGAAGTTCCTGCAAGGCGCGGGCGCGCCGTTGCCGGCAGGTTTGCAGGTGGCCTGGGATCTGACCCTGCACAGCAACCTGCGGCAACAGTTCACAAACGGCCACACGGACCTGCCGCAGCTTCGCCAGCTGGTTACCGATGCTCAATTGCGCGGAACGGACGTGCTGAATGCGGACATCAGCTACGCGGTGAAAGCGCGCATGGAGAAATCCATCCGCAAAATCGCAAAGCAGCCGGAGGACATCGAGGCCGTGAGGGAACTTGAGGAAATCGCGAGTCTGATGATGCCGTTGCCGATCGGATTGAACCTGGCTGAAGTTCAGAACGTTTACTGGCACCTGAAGCAAACGGTGTTTCCAGAGTTGCGCCGGCGCGGACAGACGGATGAATCGGCGCGGGCGAGCCTCCAGGAACTGTTGACGCTGGGGGAAAGACTCGGCTTCGCACCGGGAGCGCTGCAGCAGAACTGAGCAACGCGACCGGGCGCGTCTCCCCGAAGCGCTGTGTGCCGATTGAAACCGGCGGCACGCTGCATGTTTTGAGAACGCCGCCGATCGGCCGCCGCTTACAGCACTTCGCGCCGTTCCTTCAATCCACTCCGGATCAGCATCCAGCCCACCGCTCCAAACACCGGACCGGTCGCGAGAAACAACATGTCCCACAGGAATTGCTGGGGATGACCCGGCAGGACGTGGTGAATGCCGAGGATCTGATGATCGATCAGCCCTTCCACGAAGTTGAACAATCCCCAGCCCAACAGCATCGCGCCCGCCAGCGCTTTGCCCGACCACATCCGCGCCGTCCGCGCAGCGCGAAACAACATTCCGGTTCCAACCAGCGAGATGATCCAGACCGCAAGGTGAAAAAATCCGTCCTGCGTATTCTGCCGCTGCAGATGCTCGATTGAGGTCGGCTGGCAATGGTCCGTCACGCAAACCAGATGATGCCAGCCGAGAATCTGATGCAGTAGAATGCCATCCGCAAACCCGCCGAAGCCCAGACCAAGCACCAATCCGGCTTTCACAAGAGGCGATCGCAACCCGGTTTTCTCCGCCGCCCGTTCGTCCGGGTTCTCCACGCCGCTCCGGCGTTTCTCGCGCCAGCTTCGAATCTCCGGCTGCCGTGCCGATTCCGCTTCGCGATTTTGAAATCGCTCCTTCATGCAACACCGTTCACCGGCGTTTCCCGCTCGTCAAAGCAGCGATAACCCGCGTCCGATTTGGTGTCTTGTTCCCACTGCCATTTACCGATTCAAGGTGACGGATGCGGGGGCCCGTTGAGATTCGGGATGATTCGCTGCCGTGGCTTGGCCGGGAAATGGCAGTTCGCTAGCATGCGGCGGTGCGATCCAAAAAGAAGCAGTGCAGTTCACCCGCCAGATCATTGCCGGCCACAACGA
>CAMLLE010000177.1 GCA_946480555.1 uncultured Verrucomicrobia subdivision 3 bacterium | reverse complement strand
GAAAGGCTATTTGATGATTCGCGCCGATGGATTTGACGCCGCGCCTGGCGAGACACACGTGCGCGGTTATTGGCCTTGGGGAAGCACGTTCCAGACTCGAAACTACCACGCGAGTTTCAAGCTCGCGGCGGAAGGCGAATCCATCGGCGTTTTCCGCACGACGCTTCCACCGCAGGACGTCACGCTGATCGCAGCGAATGCGGTGTGGAAATATCTCGATGGCGGGACGAATCCCGGTGCGCTTTGGATGACCGCCGGCTTTGACGACAGCGTCTGGTCACAAGGACCGGCTCAACTCGGCTACGGCGATGGCGACGAATCGACGACGGTTTCTTACGGGCCAAACTCAAGCAGCAAGTATCGAACAACCCATTTCCGCCGGCACTTCTCCATCAACGATCCGGCCCGGCTGGGGAACATTCGCCTTCGTGCCATCGTGGATGACGGCGCCATCTTCTATTTGAACGGAACGGAGTTCGCGCGGCTGCGGTTCCCGGCTGGAACCGTCACGCACACGAACTTCGCCAGCTCCGCCGTTTCGACGGAGAATGTCTTCGAAACGCTGGAACTGCCCCGGTCACTGTTCGCCACAGGCGATAACGTCCTCGCCGTGGAAGTTCATCAAGCCACCGCCAACAGCACGGACCTGAGCTTCGCGGCGGAATTGATCGTGGCCGAAGTCACCGGCGAAGCCGTCCTCGTGGATTCCGTCACGTTCGGATTCCAGACGGAGGATGTTTCCTGCGGTCGCGATTCCACCAACGGCTGGTCCTTCTTCGGCTCACCCACGCCGGGCGCGACCAACAGCACTGAACCGCTCACGCAACTGACCGCCGCGCCCGCCGTCAGTGCTTCGCTCGCGTCTGGGTTCTATCCCGGAAGCCAGCTGGTCACGCTCAGCGCCGCCAGCGGAACGATCCGCTACACGCTCGACGGATCCCTCCCCACTATCCAGTCCCCTGCGTTCACCAACAGCATCGGCATCGCGAGCAACACGATTCTGCGCGCCCGAACGTTTGTGACGGGTTTGATTCCCAGCCCGATCCTGACGCGATCCTATTTCATTGGCGAACCGGTGGACCGCACCTTGCCCGTGCTGTCGTTTGTGGCCGATCCGGCCACCCTCTCCGGTTCCGTCATCGGCATTTACACGAACGACACGCCGTATCCCTACAAGGGCCGCGAAATCCCCGTGCGGCTGGAATTTTTTGAAACGAATGGCGCGGCGGCATTCGCCGTGAACGCGGGCATGCGCATCGGCGGCGAGAACATCTGGCGCTTCCCGCAGAAGCCGCTGAACATTCACATGCGCGGCAAATACGGCGACGATCTCATC
This sequence comes from uncultured Verrucomicrobia subdivision 3 bacterium, assembly GCA_946480555.1. Next base: position 5,270 of record CAMLLE010000177.1, on the reverse strand, counting down.
ATGCACCAGATCTTCCCGGACGAACCCGTCGGCACGTTTGGCAAGCTCAACATCCGCAATGGAGGAGATAATTGGGACCTCGACATGTTGCGGGACGCCATGATGGCGCCCATTCTTCGCGGCCAGGCTGAGAACGATCTTTCCTCCTACCGTCCCGCAGTCGTGTTTGTAAACGGCCGTTATTGGGGCATTCACGACCTGCGCAAGCAGTTCGATCCGGTCTTCTTCGCAAACGAACATCAGCTCGCGGAAGACACCTACGATCTGGTCCAATACGCGCATAACGAATCGGGCGTGACGACCTTGATGGCGGACACGGGCAGCACTGACACCTACGACGAGTTCCACGCGTTCTACACGTCGCACGATCTGGGTCAGGCAACGAATTACACCGAGATGCTGGCGCGCATGAATGTGGATTCGTTCATTGACTACGTGGTCGCGAACGATTTCGGCGTGAACACGAGCTGGGGCCACAACCGCGAGTTCTGGCGCGCGCGCGCCGCAGGCTCGAAATGGCAATGGAACGTCCCGGACTTCGACCGCTGCTTCAATCTCCCGAACGTGCAGGGTTCAATCATCGACGATTTCCGCAGCGGCTATCCGCTGTTCCAGGCGCTCGACAACAACACGAACTTCGTGAACCGGCTGCTGCAGCGTTACGCGGCGCACGTCGGCAGCACGCTGCATTCAAACCGCATTGGAAGCTTCTTGGATTCGCTCGCGACGGAAGTGGACGGGGAAATGCCGCGCCACATCGCGCGCTGGGGAGCGGAAGGCGGAATTCCCTCGCTGGCGTCGCGGCAGGCGCAACTGGACGAAATCAAGCAATTCGCCACCGCTCGCCCGGCCTACGCGTTCAGCCGTCTGCAAACCGAACTCAGCATCAATCCCGGAATGGCGAACCTGTCCGTCACGCTCGCACCCCATGCGGGCGGCAATATTCGCGTCGCCGGAGTTCCACTGACGCCCGAGTTCAACACCGTCATTCCGCTTTTCCGAAACACGCCCGTTGAACTGACCGCTGAACCCGCGCCCGGATTCCGCTTCGTGAGCTGGAGCAACGGCAGCACCAATCCAGTCATCGAAATCGTGCTGACTGCGAATCAATCCATCACGGCAAACTTCCAGGCCGGCGCAGAAACCCTTCTGCCGGGGACCATCGATTCGCCCATGACACTTTCGGCGGCGGGTTCGCCTTACTCCGTGACGACCGATCTGGTCATCGCATCGAACACGGTCGTTAACATCGGCCCTGGCGTGAAGCTGCTGATGCCAGCCGGGGCGAGCATTTTCGTCCACGGCGAACTGCATGTGAACGGTACTTCCAACAGCCCGGTGCAGTTTCTCGCCCGCGGCGGCAAGCCCTGGGGCAACTTGAGCTTTGTGAACGGCACTGGACCGTCGGTCATTTCCAACCTCGTCGTCCGCAACGCGTCGCTCAGCCGCAAGGATCCGGTGAAGCTCAAGGCCGCCGTTGCCGCCTACAATTCCACCGTTGTTCTCGAGGGACTGGACATTGAAGCGCCGCAGCCCATCTTCACGCGCTTTGGTTCGACCACCCTTCGCAACAGCCGCATCCATTCGCAATTCACCGGTGACGGCATCAACATCAAGTTCGGCGCCGGTGTGGTTGAAAACTGTGTGTTCACCGGGAGTCCGACGCCAGACACGGACGCGATCGACTTTGACGGCGTTTTGAACGGCCTGATCCGCGGCAATCGCATCTACGCGTTTCGGGGTTTCAATAGCGACGCCATCGACGTCGGCGAGGGTTGCCAGAATCTCATCGTCGCGAGCAATCGCATCTTCAACATTTACGACAAAGGCGTTTCTGTCGGCCAGGCGTCCACGGCTCGCATCGAGCGGAATCTAATCGTAAACACGGAACTCGGCATCGGTGTAAAGGACGCCGGCAGCACGGCGTTCGTGAATCAAAACACCTTCGCGCAAACCGGCGTGGGCGTGGCAGTTTACGAAAAGAATCCTGGCTCTGGCGGCGGAACGGCCTACGTCACGAACTGCATTTTCTCGCGCTGCAAAAACGCGCCGGCCACGGTTGATTCCCTTTCAGCACTGGTCATTCGCTATTCGCTGTCAGACACGCTCGCGCTGGTTGGAACCGGGAATCTCAATGCCGATCCGCTGTTCTTCGACGCCGGTTCCTACGACTTCTCGCTCGCGGCAAATTCTCCGGCGCGCAATTCCGGCGATCCGGCGCACGCGCCCGACCCCGACGGCAGCCGCGCGGACATGGGGGCTTACTATACTTACGATCCGGCCGATTACCCTTACCTCGTTCCCAATCTCGTCGTCGTGAATGAAGTCCTGGCACACTCGCATGATTCGGCTCCGGACTGGATCGAGCTCTACAACAACAGCGCGCAATCAGTGGACCTCAGCGGGTGGTTCATCAGCGACAGTGCAAACACGCCGATGAAGTTCCGAATCGCCGACGGCACAATTCTGCCGCCGAACGGCTACCTCGTGCTTTATGAAGATCTGCACTTCGGCATCGGCAGCACGAACCCCGGTGCGCTGGTTCCGTTCGCCCTGAGTGAAAACGGCGACACGGTTAACATCTTCGGGCCGGGCGACGCATTGCGTCCGGATTATTCTGAGCGCGAAGATTTCGGCCCGTCGGCAACGGGCGTGACTTTTGGCCGCTACTTCAAATCCAGCAGCCGCACGTTCAATTTCGTTTCCATGGCTGTCCCCACGCCCGGCGCGCCCAACAGCGATCCTCTGGTCGGCCCCATCGTGATCAGTGAAATCATGTATCATCCGCCGGTGGCCGACGCGGAATACCTGGAACTGGCGAACATCACCACAAACGCAATCACGCTCTTCGATTCAACGACGGGTGTCCCGTGGCAGATGAAGGGAATCACACATGTGTTCCCGGGGGGGCCCGCGCTGACGATTGGTGCGGGTGAGCGGATTCTGCTCGTTCGCAATCCGACGATCTTTGCCCAAAACTACACGCCCCGCGCAGGCACCCGCGTATTCCAGTGGACCTCCGGCGGGTTGGATAACAACGGCGAAACTGTTGAAATCGTGAAACCGGGCGACGTCGACGACCTTGGCGTGCGCCAATACATCCGCGTCGATCGCGTGGACTTTCTCGATGTGTCGCCCTGGCCAGCGGGACCGGACGGCAGTGGCACGTCACTCACGCGGATCAACGAACGCAGCTACGGAAATGATTTCGCCAACTGGACCGAATCATCCGCGACGCCCGGGGAAACCAGCTATCAACAGTGGCTGGCGCTTCAAAATTTCCCCATCGGCCAGAATGGTTCCGGCGCCGATCCCGATGGCGATCATCTTCCCAACGGAATGGAATACGCGCTCGGCACCAGCGCGCTCACGCCTTCAACGCTGAACTGGACTCTGAACGTCCTCAGCCACGGAACGGAAATCTCATTCACCTTCCCGGCGCGTCGGAGCGACGTCGGATATGTCATTCAACGGTCGGAGGACAATGAATTGTCCGAGTGGACGAATTTGAATGGCGTCTTCACGGACAGCAACGGATCCATGGTATTCAATGCTTTCGATTCCGATACCACGGGCCGCGCGTTCTACCGTTTGCAGGTCGTGCTCTACCAATAATCCCAGAACGATGACACGCTCAGGGGCCAATCAACACCCGATAAAACCGTGCGGCGTCTGCGGAGTCATCGCTCCAGTCAAATGGCAGCGCCGGTGAGTTCGTGCTGAAGATCGTTTCCCAATCCAGCAGGTTCGTGGACGATTGAATGGAATAATCCGGACCGCCCGCGCCCTCGATGTGAATTCCAAATCCGCCCCCAGAAGCAGCCACGCTGAGCTGGGGCAGAACCGCTTCGTTCACAATCACGTTGAAGTTTTGCGTCGCCGACATCGCAGGCGTGCCGTTGTCGGAAACGCGAAGGGAGATGGCGTTGGTCGAACCCGCCTGAGCCAGAGCTGGGCGCCAGCTGAAGACACCTGAATCCGCATCCACTTCCGCCCCTTCCGGCCCGCTGACCAGGCCGAACGTCAATCTCTGCCAGGGCAGATTAACGTCGCTTGCGGTGTTCGTGACGATCAGTGTGAAGCCAGGATTGATGGTGCGACTGGCGCTCGCATTCAAGACCGGCGGATTGTTTCCCTGCGTCAACGCCGCGATCTCAGCATTCGTCAGCGCACGCGAGTAAATCATCACGTTGTCGATTGAACCATTGAACAGCGGCTGCGTTCCATCAGACCCACGAGCGAGATAATGATGCGGCGTCGCCGTAGCTGTATTGGGCGCGTTCAATTGATCCGGTGTGAAGCTGAAGAAGGCTTCCTGCTGCAGCGTGCCATTGATGTAGAGCCGCGCCGCGGTGCGGTTGGAAAATGTCAGGGCGACATGGTTCCAAACGCCGGTCGACAGCGCCGCATTTCCGGCGAGTTCCTGGAGATTGCCCGCCCGGCGCAACACAAACTTCGCGCGACCAGAGCCATCGTCTGGCGTGAAATACATGCCGTTCGTGGCCGCCGATCCGAAATGCCACACCGGCTGATTGGATGCGCCGCCGTTCCATTTCACCCACGCGGCGATCGACAGCTCCTTTTGATCCGACAGTGACTTGTCGAGCACGACGTATTCGTCCGTGCCGTTGAACGCCAGCGTGCCGCCGCGACCGGAGTCGGAAGCACGCCACGTTGGACCGCCGATCAGGTAAGCGTCCGTCACGCCAATTTGATCGCGCGCCATGGAATCGTGTGCGGAAGCGAATTGGTAATCAGCGAACTGCCGGTTTGGCGCGACGCGAATCCAGTTGTTCGGCACGCCTTCGAACGGCTGATGCCCGAAGGCGAATCCATTCGTCACCGCGCGGCTCGCCAGGAAATCGCCTTCGATCACGCCCCAGCCGGCCACGTGGCCTCCGTCTAGAATCGCGGAACCTTTCGCCACACCCCAGTTCGTGACCGCGCCGCCGCGAACTTGGGCACGTTCCAGCACGCGGGCCGTGTCACCGATCACGGCGTTTCCACTGACCACCGCCCAATCGCGAACCTTCGCGTCATTGCGGATCACCGCATTGTTCATCACCAGCGCGTGGCCGCTCACGACGGCGTTGTTGGAAACGGTGGCGGAATCGCGTACGACAGCAAAGTCTTCGACGCGGGCGTTGTTCCGCACGCGCGCAGAATTCAGCACGCGCGCATTCGGCCCGATGTAAGCCGTCGCATCCACGATCGCCGTCGTCGAACGCCAGCCGCCGCCGTTGGCGTGCTGCACCAGACCGGCCGTTCCA
>CAMLLE010000176.1 GCA_946480555.1 uncultured Verrucomicrobia subdivision 3 bacterium | reverse complement strand
AAACCGTCCGCCAGCGGATCGCTGAACGGCACGCCGAGCTCCAGCACATCCACGCCCGCGTGGTCGAACGCCACGGCGAGATTGCGGGTGGCATCGAGATTCGGATCGCCCGCGCCGATATAGACGACGAAGCCTTTCTTCTGGTCGCGCTTCAAGCGGGCGAAGCGTTCAACGATTCGGTTCATGCGCGGCAGAGTTTCGGGATTCAACTTTGCGTAGGCAAGCGCGTTCCTCGCCCGATTCGGAGGGACGAGTTACACGAGTCACGATCCGACCTTCGGAGGGACGAGCTATGCGAGTCCCCATTCTCTCCGCCGAAAAACTGGAATGGGGACTCGTTGGAATGGGGACTCGTGTAACTCGTCCCTCCGATCACTGATGCTTCGACAGCACCAGGCGCAAACCTTCCAACGTCAGGTTTGGTTCCACGGCAGAAATCTCCGGCAGCTTCGCAGCAATCAACTTCGCGTATCCGCCCGTCGCGACCACTGGCAACCGCCGCGCCTTGAGTTCGCGTTTCAACTCCACGATCAACTCACGCACCAGTCCGCGATACCCATGCACGGCACCCACCAGCATCGCGTGTTCGGTGCTCTTTCCGATCGGGCTGGCAATCTCCCGAATCTGGATTCGTGGCAGCAATGCGGTTTTTTCGTGCAGGTAATCCGTCATCGCCGAAAGCCCCGGCGCAATGATGCCTCCAACGTAATCGCAGCTCCGGTTCACGACATCGAAAGTCACCGCCGTGCCGAAATCCACGACGACCGACGGCGCGCCAAAGAGATGACACGCGGCAGCGGCATTGGCGAGACGGTCCGGGCCGATGCTGCTGGGTTTCGGATAATCGATGCCCACGATGCGTAGCGTTTTCGGCGTAAGCTCCAGCGTGTCGAGTTTCCACAGTTGCCAGACGGCTTTCAGCACGAGCGGCGTGGCCTTGGGAACAACGCTGCACAGCGCGGCGCCCTCCACACGCGCGCGCCCCACGAAATCCATCAGCTCATCCCGCACGCTGCCGTTGCGCAGCGAATCAGTGGGCAGATCGCGATGCTTCACCACGCGTTTGTCATCCGCGAGGCCGACATGCGTGTTGGTGTTGCCGATGTCGAAGAGAAGAATCATACGTGTCGGCTGATTACGGGGAAACGGCTGGGGAGACAAGCTTTACGTGTGCAACACCCTGCAGGAGACGACGCGAGGAGTCCCACGACCATAAACGCACATTGAACAAAATGCCTCACGCGAAGGGCGCAAAGGACGCGAAGGCCGAACTAGAGTGCGCCTCTCCGCGTGCGCCCGTCGTGTGGTTAAAACGCTGCGGCGGGGGGGGAGCGACGCGCCCTACTTTGTAAAAATAAACACGACGACACGTCGGATTCGCCGCCCTACGCAGCGACGGCGCTGCTCGACTGAGCTGCGAGTTCCTTGATCTTGCGCAAGTCCAGTTTCCCGGTGCCCAAATACGGGAACGCTTCGATTTGGAAAAACTGATCTGCGCGCGGTTTCCAAAGGTTCGGCAAATCTGCTGCTGTGAGTTTTTCCAGAACGGGCTGCAACTTCTCTGCACTCAGTTTGTGCAACACCACCAGACGTTCGCCCTTTTTCTCATCCGGCACACCGGCGACGACAAATGTCTGTTCGGTCGATCCAGCCAGCTCGTGCAGTTTCTCCTCCACCTTGATGTGCGGGACCATTTCGCCGCCGATTTTGCTGAAGCGGCTCAAGCGATCGGTGATTTGCAGGAAGCCATCCTCGTCGATGGCGGCAATATCGCCGGTGACATACCATTTGCTGTCCGTAGCGCGGGCGTCTTCGCCTGCGGGTTCTGGAGGCGTCCCGCTCCGGTTTCCAACTTGCGGCGAGACGCCGCCTAAACTCGCAGCCGCGACGGCTGCGCTACCAGTTTTGGAAATCAGCACTTCAGCCGTCTTCTCCGGTTTGCCAAGATAGCCCTGCATCACATTGGGCCCTTTCACGAGCATCAGGCCGGACTGGCCGACCGGGACAGGTTCCATCGTTTGTGGATCGACAATGCGCACAGAAACACCCGGCAATGGATGGCCGATCTTGCCGCGCTTGCCACCTACCTGCCGGAATCCTGCCGATCGGAAATCCAAGGTGTTCACCGCCACGGCGGGGGCGCATTCCGTGCAGCCGTAACCTTCCAGCGGACGAATTCCGAACTGCTCTTCGAACGCTGCAGACAAACGATCCGGCAGTTTCTCCGCGCCTGTCATCACGACGCGCAAACTTCCAAAATCATCCGCACCGCAGCCGCGCATGTAGATTTGCAGGAAAGTCGGCGTGGCGAGCAGGAACGTGACTTCGTGATCGCGCACGAGCTGGCCAATGGTTTTCCCGTCGAGCGGATTGGGATGATACACGACTCCGACGCCGAGCATCGCGGGCAACGTGAGCGTTCCCATGAAGCCGAAGGAATGGAAGAATGGCAGGATGCCGAGGATTCGATCGCGGTGGTTCAAGCCGAAGACTTGTTCCAACTGCTCGACGTTGGAGCCCACGTTGTAATGACTGAGCATCACGCCTTTGGGATCGCCCGTGCTGCCGCTGGAAAAAATCACCGTGACGAGATCGTCCAGTTGCGAACGCCGTTCCGCGCCGAGCACACGCTGAATCCAGCGGTCGGGAACGATGAGCGCGATGAGAATGGCCGTGAGCTTTTCTGCCAATGATGGCGGAGTCCACGGCGAGCGTCGTGCGCCCGCAGGCAATGCGGGTTCGGAAACCTTCGGCACAGTCGATTGGACATCCGCGCCAGGAGACGATGCATTCTCGGCAGCCGCCAGCGCGGTATTTGCCGCCCCCATTCCCATCACTTCCTCCAGCAACACCAGTTCGCAGGGCACTTTCAGTTTCACCTTCGAGAGAAACGTTTTCGAGCTGATCACAGTCGTGATGCCGCATTGTTTGATGCACGACGCGAGCGTTTCTTCGGAAACGGTGTAGTTCAAATTCACCGGCACCTTGCCCAGCATCAACGCGGCGTAATTGACCAGCGCGCCCGGCACCGATGGTGGCAGGAGCAGGCCCACCATCTTCTGATTCGCCCAAACGTTTCGCAGCCGGCGCGCCAGCAGCACGGAGCGAATCAGCACCGAAATGAAGTTCAATCGCGGTGATTGCGCGTCAGCCACCGCACAGCGGAGCGGATATTTTCTCGCCGTGTTCACCAACGCGATCGGCAGCGGGCGCATCCGCGCTTTGCGTTCCTGCCACGCTTCGACCAGCAACTCCTGCACGGCGGATCGCACTTCCATCGGCGTGGCGGTGTGCGCCAGCGGTCTGCCGTAGTTGATTGTGACCGGGTACGGAAGACGCCGCGGCAATTTCCAAAGGAACCGCCCTTTGTCGAAGCTGAAGATGCTGCCCCAAACGCCGTCGATTCCCACCGGAATGACTGGCGCTTCCACGTCCTTCATGATGCGTTCGAACCCGCGGCGGAACGGCAGCAGATGTCCCACGCGCGTGATCTGGCCTTCTGCAAAGATGCAGACAACTTCGCCGGCACGAATGGCGTCGCTGGCCGTTTGCAGCGATTGAATCAACTCACGCGGTCGTTGTTCGGAAGAGATCGGGATCACACCAAGGATTTTCGCGAACGGTTTGATCCAGGGCTGTTCGTACTGCCCCTTGAACATGATGAACCGCACCTGGCGATCGGTAGAGGCGAGCATCAAGACGGCGTCCACGAAGGAAACGTGGTTGCAGACAAACAGCGCTCCGCCTTTGGACGGAATGTTGTCGCGACCGAGAACGCGCACGCGGTAGAGCGTGTGCACGGCGCACCAGAGCGCGAAGCGCAGCAACGCGTCGGGAAGAATCTTGATGGCGTATGCAGTGCCAATGGCAGTCACGACAGCGCCGACCGTGAAGATCGTGGCTGGCTCCAGTTTGAGAACCGTGCGCAGCAAATAAAACGCACCTGAAGCCAGGGCGACACCAACGGCGGACAGCCAAAGGTTTGTTGCAACGATCGACCCTTTGTCTTCGGGATTGGGCCGGTGCTGGATTAACGCATTGATCGGCACGATGAAAAAGCCGCCGGCAAATCCCAGCAACGCCAGCACCACCCCGGCACCGATCGGCGTGAGTTTGATCAAGCCCAGCACCGCAGCGCATACCGAGAGTCCCAAAGCGCCGAGCGGCACCAGCCCGTATTCGATCTTTTTCCCTGAGAGGAAACCAGCGGCGGCGCTGCCAAGGCCGATCCCGACGGCGAGCATGGCACGAAGGATCATGAGCTCCTTCTCCTGAAGCTTCAGCACGTCCTGGCTGTAAATCATGATGGCCGGTTCGCCGAACAACGCCCCGATGAACCAGAAATACGCGCTGCCCGCGACGGCCAGCGCCAGCACCCGATCCTTGCCAATGCTTTTTACATTCTGCCAGACGTCGCCCAGCGGATTCAGCCGGAGTTCCTTGGCTGGATTGGCCTCTCGCAATCGCGGGATTCCCAAGCTGGCGCCCAACCCGAGCCCCGCGAGAGCCACCAGGAGAAACCCTGCGAGGTAACGCTGTTCGCCGAGTTCTTCGTGAAGAAATCCGGCCGTCACGCCCCCGATGATGATGGCCACGAAGGTCCCGAAGCCGATGATGCCATTCCCCCAGGAAAGCCGCTTTTCGGTCAGCAACTCCGGGAGTGAACCGTATTTACAGGGGCCGAAAAATGCACTTTGCGTGCTCATCAAGAAGATGACGGCGAGCAGAAACGGCACGTTGCCCATCAACAAACCCACCGTGCCAAAAATCATGATTCCGATTTCAACCACTTTGGTCCAGACGATCACTGTTCGTTTGCTGAAGCGATCAGCCAGGTAGCCTGCCGCCATCGAGAAAATCACAAAGGGCACGGCGAACATTGCCAGCGCCACGGAGATCAGCTTGTCCCGCTCGCCCGGTGGTCGCGTGCTTGTGATGAAAAGAACGACCAGGAACTTGAAAACGTTGTCGCTGAAGGCGCCTTGGAACTGCGTGATGAACAGGCTCCAAAAACCTTTCAGCGATGAATGCGACGGCTCCGGCGTGTTGGCGTTGCTCATGGTTTGATGCCGCAGAAGCTAGCGAGCCGGGTCTGCAAAGCCGAATCGAAAAACTTTGGCCAAACATTGAATCCCCGCTGTAGGCGGTCTGCGACCCCCGACGGAATCGGAGGGACGAGTTACACGAGTCCCATTCAAATCCCAACCACCGGTTCCACGGCGGTCACAGACCGCCGCTGCAACGCGCCCACATCACCAGTTTTGGCGGCAGCGGACATTCACTTTCCTGCAACCCTCTACGATCAACGTTCGTCGAACAGCCGTATGCAATCCGCTCAGAATGACCCCGCCGAAGCGCGGGCGGCTCGCCCGCAAGTTCCTTCCCTCGATTCCATCGCGCGGTCGGCCGGCCCACGCTCCTTCGCGCTCGTCATGCTTGCGATTCTTCTCATCGTCGCTCCTTCCGCCTTCGCCCAACGCCAGATGGAGCATCTCGGCCGCGGTGTGGTGGCGGTGCATCAGCCGGATGGAAAAGTCTTCGTCAGCTGGCGGCTCCTGGGCACGGATCCAAAGGACATCGCGTTCAATGTCTATCGAAAAACGGAACGCCCGCCCGGGCAGTTCGGGCGCGGCGGAGGGTTTGGGCGCCGCGCTTTCACCAATGCGCCCGCGTTCAACGACCCTGTTCGGCTGAATGCCGGACCGCTCACGGGTCCGACGTGGTTCATCGACTCGCATGCAAACCTGGGCGGTCGCACGTCCTATTTCGTTCAGGCGGTGGTGAACGGGAAAACAGGTGAACTCAGCCGGCCTTTCGTTTTCCCCGCCAGCGCGCTTCCCCTGCCCTTTCAATCGATTCCGCTGAAACCGATCGAAGGTTACAGCCCGGGCGACAGCTCCGTCGGCGACCTGGATGGTGATGGCGACTATGAAATTGTGCTGATGCAAACTGGCCGCAGCCGCGACAACGGCTCGGCTGGAATCACTGACCCGCCAATTCTTCAGGCGTACAAACTCAACGGCACGTTGCTTTGGGAAATCCGGCTCAAGAACGTCCGCGGCGGCGCGCATTACACGCAGTTCCTGGTTTATGATTTCGATGGCGACGGCCGCGCAGAACTGGCGTGCAAAACCGGCGATGGAACCATCGATGGCACCGGCAAAGTCATCGGCGATGCCAATGCGAACCACGTCAATGCACGCGGGCACATCGATCGCGGACCGGAGTTCCTCACTGTGTTCGACGGCTTGACCGGCGCCGCGCTGGCGACCGCCGACTACGTTCCCGGCCGCCATCCGTCGAAGCACGATCCCGCGCCCGACGAGCTGGCGGAAGTCTGGGGCGACGGCTCCTACAATCGCTCCGAACGCTACCTCGCATGCGTGGCTTATCTGGATGGCAAACGTCCGAGCCTCGTGATGTGCCGCGGCTATTACACGCGCACCGTGCTCGCGGCGTGGGACTGGCGCGATGGACGGCTCGCGCTGCGCTGGGTGTTCGACAGCGACACTTCACCCGCGAACCGGAAATACCGCGGTCAGGGTGATCACTCCGTGAGCGTGGCTGATGTGGACGGCGATGGCCGGGATGAAATTGTCTATGGCGCGTGCGTGATCGATGACA
>CAMLLE010000175.1 GCA_946480555.1 uncultured Verrucomicrobia subdivision 3 bacterium | reverse complement strand
AGATCGACCTGCACGCAGTCGATCTTGGGAATCGATTCTGCGCCGATGCTGACGACCGGCACGGACTTCGCCGCAGAGGATGCCAGATGCGCGCGCACCGCGTCCGGCGCATCGACGGCGAAGATGCCATCCACCGGCACGTGCGAAAGCACCTGTTCAGCCGAGGCCGCGCCCACTTCGCTGACGATCAGTTCATGCCGCGCCTGTTTCATCAGCCGATTCAGTTCGCGCGAGACATGCGAGTAATGCGTTGAGATCTGGTCCGGCACCCAGAGCGCAATGATGTTCGTGCGGGAACGCTTGAGTGCCCGCGCGTGAGGATTCGGCCGGTAACCCATCTTCCGTGCGGCGGCGAGAATCTTCTTTCGCGATTCCTCTCCGACCTGCGGGTAGCCGGCCAGCGCGAACGTGACGAGCTGGCGGGAGATTCCAAGTTTCCTGGCGATTTGTTCCTGAGTAACCATGGGTTCTCTTTAGTTCATCGAACTGACGCTGCGCGAGGCCAAATGTGAATGACGGAATCGGTCATCGATTTGCCGGTGCAGCCGACAGCCGGATGGATTTCAGGTTGATTGGTTTCCACGCCGCTTCATCCGGACGAACCGACAGCGTCACGACCCCCGAATCCTTGATTTCAACGGTGCCCAGCTTCACGGGCTGAAAATCCATGAAACTCGCCGTGGTCGGCGCGTCGCATGACAAAGTGTTCTCGCCGACTGCCAGATTGAACCTGCCGCTCGCAGGCGCTGCGATGATGGCGCTCACCTCAAATGTTCCCGTACGGCGCACCCTGAACTTCCACTGCGCCCAATCCTTGGGATCGGTCCAGAAACCGATGTCATCTAATGGACCGCCCGATTCGTAACGGAATGTTTTTCCGTGCAGAATCGCTTCGCTGGCGGGCAGGTGAATGGAACCGTCATTCAACTGAACGATTTCAAAAGGCGCGATGTCTGGCACGCCTTCGATCTCAAGAACGACGGTGGACGAGATTGAATTCGGCGCTGTCTGGGGCACCAAAAGTTCCAATCCATCGCCGGTGCTTTTGCTCTGAAGCTTCCGGGATCCCATCAGCAGCTTTGCCGATTTCACCTTGTTCTTCAGACCGGGCACAAGCAGCTCTCCACTTGCAGGCCAATCGAAAACGTGCAGATAAAGCGCGGTGCGATCTCCGTTCACAGCTTTCGTGCAGCGGCCCCAGGGCAGCTGGCGCGGGAAAGGACTCGCAGTCGTCGCATAAATCGATTCGCCATTCACCTTCAGCCAGTCTCCCATTTCCCGCAGGCGCTCGATCGAAGGTTGAGGAATGAGCCCTTCGCCGGTGGGTCCGACGTTGAGCAGGTAGTTGCCGCCCTTGCTGGCGCAGTCGATCAGGTTGCGCACGAGCGTTTGCGTCGATTTCCAATCGTGGTCGTTCCGCTTGAAGCCCCATGTGTGATTCATCGTCATGCAGGCTTCCCACAGCAGATTGGAGCCGAAGCCTTGCACGGGGATGGATTGCTCCGGTGTGCCGAAATCGCCACCCACCTTTTCCGGATTATGAAACCATTCCTCCCATCCGCCGGTGGAACCCACGCGATTGTTGATGAGAATATCCGGCTGGAGACTGCGCACATAAGCATACAGATCGCGGCCGCGCGCTTGCGTCCAGCTCGATTCCCAACAACCGTCGAACCACAGCGTGCCGATCGGCCCGTAGCCCGTGAGCAACTCCTTCAACTGGCCCTTCATGAAGGCGACGTATTTTTCGAAGTCCGGCTCGCCGGTCGCAACGTCGTTCCACACCGGACGCGGCGCGTAATCCGGATGATGCCAGTCCAGGATCGAATGATAGAAGCAGAGGGTGATGCCTTCCTCTTTGCAGGCCGCCGCGAGTTCCTTGAGCGGATCGCGTTTGAACGGGGTCGCGCCGATGTCCCAATCGGTCAGCGCCGACGGATACAGTGCAAAGCCATCGTGATGCTTCGTCGTGATGACCATGTACTTCATGCCGGCAGCCTTCGCGAGCTGCGCCCATTCGCGCGCGTTGAACTTCACCGGATTGAACTGTGGGACGAAGGCCTGGTATTTCGAAACCGGAATTCTCAGGTCTGCCATCATCCATTCGCCCGCGCCCGGCGTGGGCCTGCCGTCGAACTCGCCTTCCGCCTCGGAATAAAGGCCCCAGTGAATGAACATGCCGAATCGCGCTTCGCGAAACCATTGTGTGCGCGTGTCGCTGGCGACCGTTTGCTGATGCGCGGCGACTTCTGCTTCAGCGCGGAGTTCGCTGAGTCCCAGCAGGGCCGCACAAGCGAGAACTGCCGTTCGGGCAAGATGGGGGAAACTCATGGGGAGGAATCCGGTCCACCTCGTTACCTCGGCGGCTATGAATGCTCTTTTACTAGATGCGCTGTGCGACATCTGGTCGTGCGATTTCGTTTTGTTCATTTGATCTGAAAGCTATTTGCGCGAACGAAGGCCGAAGGAACCACTCTCCGACCTTCGCGAACCGTCAATCAACCATCACTGTCTCAGCCTGAAAAACGCCGCGCCATTGGTCTTCGACGCGTTGAAGGGCGAGGTTGCCCCGGTGACGTCTGCGTACGGCCCGGCCACGTTCGTCGATTGCTGCAACGTCCCCGCCGACCACGTCAGCGTCACGTTGCTGCCGGAGGATGCGATGTTGAGCTTCAGTTCGCTCGCGGCTCCGGCGGTGTAATGCTCGAGAACTTCCGCCACGGTGAGGGCACGATTGTAGATGGCCGGCTCGTCAATCCCGCCTTGGAACTGGCGGCTCAATCCGGGCGCGATCGGATCCATGTGCGCCCAGCGGCCGCGGGCACCGATGGCCCAGTTGCCATTCGTGACCGTCACCGCGCCGATGGTGTCAGGCGATGACGCAATCAGATTACCGTTGCGATAAAGGTTCCAGTTAGCGCCGTCGTAAGTGCCAACGAGATGCACCCACGCGCCGGTCCCGAGGTCAGCTGCCGGAACTGCCGCCGAAGCGCCGTATCCAACCCAAGGCATGTAGGTCGCGATGGAATACAAGTTCGTGCCGGTGGTGGCATCCACGCGCAACGCCATCTCCTGAAAATCTTCGTCGTAGCCGTGCGCGATGATGTTTCCGTATCCGCCCGGTGTGGCGGGAGTGACACCCGGCTGAATCCATGCTTCGAGCGTGATCTGGCCGCTGAAGTTCAGGCCCGGGGGATTGCGCAGTTCGATGAAGCTGTTGTAGCCGTTGAACGAGGCAGCGGAGTTCGTGGCCTCGAATCCGGAATACCCCGGTGCACGCGGGCCCGCGATGGATGCAATGTGCAGGTTCAGGACGCCGTCGGCATTGGTGCTGAGTGTTCCGCTGTTGAACGCAACATTCTTCGCCGGTTCGCCCAGCCGGAGAAATTCCCGCGCACCGTCGGATAGAATCAGATCACTGTAAGACGTGCTGCGGGCGGCGTTCGTGCCGTTCTGGTAATGCGCGAGAACCTGGGCTCCAGACAGCGCGCCCGGGTAGATCGCGACTTCATCAATATCGCCGGTGAACGGGTTCTGGCTCGCGTCGCTGTATCCGCCGATGCTCAGCGGATGGCGCGCATTGGGAACGTAGATACCGTTGGGCGTGTCACTGAATGCGACCTGCTGGCCGTTGTGGTAGAGCGTCACGGAGGGATTTGTCGCATTGTAAACCGCCACGAGATGCGACCACTGGCCGACAGTGTAAGCGCCGCCGGTGACGCTGAACACGGTGGAGGAGGCGATGTCGCCATTGTAGAGATTGAAGTTCCAGCCGGTGGCCGATTCCCGCTGGTAGAAATCCCAGCCTTCGGCTTTCGTCGTGATCGTGGCGTTCGGATCCGTGTTGAAGAGCGGCGATTGCGCGTTGCCGGCGCCATCCAGCGTGGGGCGCAGCCAGGCTTCAATTGTGAAAGAGCCGGCGGTGTTCAATTCGCCCTGAAACATCGAAACGAAGTTCGTTGTCACGCGAATCGCATCGAGGCTTCCGTTGCCGCCGGAAGTGTCGCCGTTCAACCACGTCAACAAATGCGTCGCGACCATGCTGCTGTCGAAGCTGAACGTGGTTTGCCACACGATCGAAGCGGCATCGAGCGGCAGGCTTTCATCCACCTGCAGGACCGTTGCGTCGAGAACGTCCGAACCCGTTGCACTCGTGCTCAACCGAGCCACCAGCAGCCCGGGGCCGTTGATCAGGCCAGCCACACTGTTCGCGCGAATCGTGTATGGTGTGTCTGTGCCGAGTGTGCCTTCGGTGATGTAAATGGAGTTGTCGGCTGAGCCGCCGCCCGCGCTGTTCCACATTGCGCCCACGCCCACGAATGGGGCGGAGCCGCTGCCCCCGGCAAAGCCAGCTCCCATGGCGGTGTCGCCAGCGTTGTCGATTCGAACCGCGATCCAATATTCACCGTTCGCACCGAAATCGATCTGTGCTCCGGAAGCCAGCTGACGGGTGGCCCAGGCGGACGTATCCCAGAAATGTGCCAAGCCGCCGAGGTCCGAGTTGTCGGAATACAAGCTGCCCGCGACGCCACGGTTGAACGGCGGTCCCGGCGGCGTAGTCACGTCTGCCCACGGCGTGACCTTGATGATCCGGCCATTGTTCACCTGCCAGTTGCTGCCTGCATCGAAGCCGAGAGAAGAACTGCCGCTGCCTTTTCCGTTCAGATTGCCGGCGTTCACCTGATCCCAAAGCTCGCGAATCAACGGGTTTTCCGGCCACGGAACAATTAATGGCACGCCGCCATCCGTTGAATTCGAATTTACTGCGGAGAAAGTCGCCGCTCCGTTCGCGTCGCCCACGATGGCGCCCGCCACCGGATGTTTTGCCCCGATGGTATATGTGCCGTTGCCTGCTGCCCCAATCGGTCCGGAGTTGGTCGCAACGTCAGCTGACGGAGGATTCGTCTGGCTGAACCGGTAATAGGCCAGTGGACCATCGCCCATCACTGCCAGCGCGTAAGTGCTGGAAGACGAAGTCGGTGCCATACCAGGAATCGCCTGCGTGCTGTAATGAAAGAAATCGCCACCCGGCATGTCAGCGGAATCGGGATACCAATCGCCGGTGGCTGAATCGCCGCTGTTGTGATGTTGATACGTGAAATTGAAGGAGGTCACACCCGGCAGCAGCATGGAGCGGTCAATTGAGAGGACCACGTCGCGTGGCAAATCGCCCGCGTCCCAGGGATGATTGTCCCAATTCACCCAGCCCAGCCAGTTCCATGCGGCTGGATTCTGGATGAATGAGGCGCCGGATACGACGTACTCCGCGCCAATCGCGCCGTTCCCGGTGAAATGGCGGGAGCCGGTGTCAGGATTCAAGTCCGTGTCCAGCCAGAGATAAAAATCCGAGCCGTTGAAGAGCGGCGACTGATTGAAACTGACACGAACGTAAAAGTAGAAGCTATCGTGGGCTACCGAGATGAAACTGATGTCACGGTTGTGAGTGCCGTCTCCGGGTGTGTCGGACTGATAACGCGGAACGTTCAAGGTGGTCCAGTTCGTGGCATTGCCCCAATACACGTTCCCGAAACTGATCGGATTGCTTTGGGATTCGAGGAGGCCGGCGTGAGCCGCGACCGCGAGACAGGCCAGCGCCGCAGCGGCAACGCTTCTGCGAAGCCACATCAACGGGCGATTCGTTGTATTCATAGGATATTTGGGTTTGGTTTTCGGATGCAGGAGTTGGCTCGGAGGAATTGCTGAATGGACGGGGTCATGGGTTTTGCCGGGTGGCGTAGCCTTTGGCCAGGAAGTGCAGGTCGCGCGGCGATTGGGCAAAACTCGGTGGGCCGCTATATTTTCCGGGATTCATGTTCCGGGCGTAGCTGAGGGTCGGGCCATCCAGCCACCGGTGCACTTCGGCATGTCCGTCAGCCCAGCTGAACGTGCTGGTGTTCCCGTGCCATGATGCCACGGAATCGTAGTATCCAGCCGTGGAAAAATCTGGCGGCGTGCCGGGGAACATCAGCCATGACCCTACCGTTTCGCCGCGCGGATCGTTTTCTTCGACCCACAGGTAGCGCTCACTCGGAGTGCTGATCGCGGTTTGCTTGAGAATTTGCGCCGCCTCGCCGTTCAGTGTTCCGACTCCCGAGTAACTGCCGTATGCGAAGCCGCCGGGGGCCACGACAGCAGTCGCCACCACGGGGCTTTTCATGCGCGCATCAGCCGCGCAATGAAGCACGTTGACGTTCGGCGCATACGCGTAAAGCGCACCCTGTTTGTAGCCTTCCTGCAGGATCAGGATCAGCTTTTCCTGCGCAGAAGCGCTGGCCGGCAGCGTTGGCAGTGGATTGGGAATCGCAAAGCGCCAGGGTAAATCTCCCGTGGCATTCTTCGCGGTGTAGAAGTTGACGAGCTTGTCCTGGTTGTCACCGCAATACATCGTCCAGGCGATCGCCAATTGCTTTTGATTGCTGAGGCAGGAAGCTGCCTGCGCCTTCGACTTTGCCTTCGCCAGCGCCGGCAACAGCATTGCCGCGAGTATGGCGATAATGGCGATCACCACGAGCAACTCAATCAACGTGAATCCCTGCCGCTTTCGGCAGCGGGGTGTTCCGGCCAAGGGAAAACTGTTCATGCACATAGAACCACACATCCGTGCTTTCCATTCACGCCCCGCACACCGGCCGTTCCGGCGTTGGCTCACCCTGAAACGCCAGGCTT
>CAMLLE010000174.1 GCA_946480555.1 uncultured Verrucomicrobia subdivision 3 bacterium | reverse complement strand
TGCGGCTGGTCGAGGACGACACAGCCGCGCTCCGGTATTTTTCAGACAGGCTCTATGGTCATCCCTGTTCATCTGTGGTTGAGTCCGCTTGCGGTCGAAGACTTGAAATGCTTTGGGCCGGCCGGGCAGCGAAAGGCAGGAAGGAGATTGGTATGATTACATCACGCAGCAAAGGAATTGCAAAGTTGGGCGTGGCCTGCCAGTGCCTGGCAGTGACGATTGCGTTTTGGCTATGGTTGCCAATCTCCGAAGGCATCGCCGGCTATGCCCATCTCAACACCGCGCGCTACACGGTTTACAACTTCGTGTTGCTGCTCGGAATCATCTTCGGTTACGCCGCATCTGCGAAGGGCAGCTGGTTCACTCAGCTTTCCTTTGCGGTGTGCCATCGCAACGGCCTGCGTCAAACCGCACTCGCGGCAGGAATGCTCCTGCTGCTGCTCACGGGAGAACGCGACCAGAACATCTCGCGCATCTTCCTCTTCTCCTTTCTGCCGATTCTTTACGTCATCCTGGTGGCGACGCAACGTTGGTTTCCGCCGCTACTGCAGCAATGGAGCTTCGCTGGAATCCGCACTCAACGCGTGCTGCTGGCGGGTTCTCAGTCAAGTGCTGGAACCTTGGAAAGCTGGCTCTCGAGCAAACAGCGGCTGGGTTATTCAATCGCAGGAATCATCTGCCATGATCGCAACAGGGGCAGCCTGCATGGCGTGAAGGTGCTCGGCTCGTTCGAAGATCTCGAAAGCATCATCGTGGAACAGGACATCACGCAGGTGATCCTGATCGAGGTGCCGGTGTTCCGGAATTTTCTCTCGCACTACACGGAGGTGTGCGAACGCCATGGCGTGCGGCTGCTGGTGGTGTGCGACTTCGAACGCGCGTTGCGGCATCCCGTCACGATGTTCGAAGATGAAGGCGTGCGCTTCATCGGACTGCGCGAGGAACCGCTGGAAGATCCGTTCGGACGCCTCGGCAAACGCTGCCTCGATGTCGCTGTCGCATTGCCGGTCGTCCTCTTTGTTCTCCCGTTCACAACGCTGCTCGTAGCGTATCTGCAGTGGCGGTATTCGCCTGGACCGATTCTCTTCCGCCAGCTGCGTTCCGGCCTGCAAAACCAACCCTTCGCGATCTACAAATACCGCACCATGCACGTGCAGAACGCCGATCCGGCGCGGCAGGCCACGCGCAATGACACTCGGATTTATCCCGGCGGCGCATTCCTGCGGAAGTTCAGCCTCGATGAACTGCCGCAATTTTTGAACGTGCTGCGCGGTGAAATGAGCGTGGTCGGTCCGCGTCCGCATCTGCTCGAGCACAACGATCTCTTCTGCCAGGCGATGATGAACTATCCGGTGCGCGGGAACGTGAAGCCGGGGATCACTGGCCTCGCCCAAGTGCGCGGGTTCCGCGGTGAAACCCGGACGCCAGCCGACGTGATCAAGCGCGTCGAGAGCGACATTCAATATCTGGAGAACTGGTCGTTCGTGATGGACTGCTGGATCATCCTGCGCACGGCGAAGCAGTTGGTGGCGCCGCCGTCCACGGCGTATTGAGCGGTTTGAACCGGGACGTTGCATCGGCTCCCGGCCCCGACGAACGGGTGCTGGTCAATGAAGCCGCCGGGCAGCTCCAGTCCCGGAGGGACAACGGCCGGTAGCCACGATTGAAGCGCAGCGAAACCCGCGGACTCCCGACACACGTTTCTTCGCCCCGAAGCGGGCGACGGGCTCCGCGCCCTCGTCGGGGCCGAACAGTTCATTTTCGATCCAACCACGGGTTACGCTGCGCTTCACCCGTGGCTACCGGCGAGCCACTCCTTCGAAGTGGAGTGAACGACAATTGCCAACACAATGCTGCCCGGCAGTCTCGGTCAGATCCCGCCGAACGTTGATTGTTCGTTGTTGAATGTTCCCCCAGCCCACCGTTCTGAGCTTGAGCACAAAACCGAGGTTCCACCGGAAGCGCCGTTGTTCCTGCCGCTGGCGGATGCGGCTGTTCCTCCTGGCTCTGCTGCTGCGTTCTGAAGAGGCGGTTCAAGCTCAGGCGCCGTTGACGCGCGTCCGAACATCGAGCCAATGGCGGACGCCGCAGCTTTCGCCAGCGCGTCCGCCTGGCTGGACCGAACCGCTCTTCTATCAGGTGAGCGCGCGTTTGGGATTGGAGGCCAACGACAACATCAACGTGTCGCAGAATGACGCGCAGGAGGATTTAATTCTCCGGCCCGCTTTGGAAATTCGCTTGAGCTACACGCTGACGGAGAACAGCACACTCAGCCTTAACGTCAGCCCAGGTTACGCCCGATACTTCGCGCATCCGGAACGCGACACGTTTACGGTGAATACGGAGGGACTCACCGGATTGAACTTCGATCTGCATGTCAGCCGCACGCGGATCAATCTGCACAGCGAGTTTTCCCTGGAACAGGACGCCGTGAATGAAGGCGAGGTCAGCAGCGACTCCGATTACCGCCGGCTTATCAACGTGACCGGGTTCTCGGTCGAGCCACAATACGACCAGCTTCAACTGCTCGCGGGCTACGATCACATCACACAGCTCTACATCGGCTCGCTTTCCGACGAAAGCCACGCCGTGGAAAGCGCCTATGCCAGCGTGGGCTGGCACGTGAACGACGCGACGGTTTACCGATTCTCGTTCGCCGGCGCATATGTCGGGACCACGCGGGGCGAAGATGACGACGGGTTGACTTACAGCGTGAGCGCCGTGGCGACAAAGCAGATCTCGGATTATCTGCGACTGCAGGCGGAAGCGGGCTATGGCGGCGTTCAGTTCAACGGAAGCCGGTCTGAGTTCGACACGAAGGCGGATGAGACTTTCTTTGGGAACTTCTCAGCCCAGCATCGGCTGAACGAGTGGATGTCACACACGCTTCGCGTCGGCATGGACATGGTTCCCAGCGTGCAATCGAACTTCCGCGAAGTGATTTACACCACACACGGCACGCGCTGGTCCGTGGTTCGAAACGTCGGGCTGACGACGGATTTGTTCTACGAAAACTCCTCCAGTTCCCTCACGGCCGGCGGAGAAGATTACGCTCGATACGGATTTGGAATCGGCATTTCGTTCAAGCTCGTCCGGAAGCTGGAAAGCAACCTGGCCTATCGATTCGTGCAGAAGGATTCCGATCGTGGCGGGAGCGATTACCGGCAGCATCAACTCACACTGACATTGCTTCGCCGTTTCTAAACAACACCAACATGGAACGAACTTCAGAAAACCGTCATCGATCAGATCGCTCGTTCCGTTTCAAGTGCCCGCGCATTGCCTTTGGGTGTCTGGCCTTTGCCGTTCTTCGGCTTTCGCTGCCGGGCGCGCCGTTCGACACGCCGCTTCTTCTGAGCGACCTCGACACCGCAGTGACGGCAGATTGGACTGCCGGCACACTGCGCACCAATCATGGCTTCGGGCGGGCCGATGCTGTGCTTTTCACGCAAACCACCAAGCCGTCTTCGGGATGGTCCTACGGACTGTCGGAGATCGCTGGTCAACGCCATCTGCGGCTCGGATTTCGACGCGCCATTCCGGTCGGAACAATCCTGACGCACGGCGACAATTCCGTCAGCGTCCTCAGCCCGGGGGCTCCTTATCCCGGCGATCCAGGCAACGACGCCCATTGGATTCCCGCGCAACGACTCTTCGGCAGCGCGATCATCACCAACGCTCCGGACCTTCCCGAAATCAACGTCTGGGTTTTGCCTCCGGGAACGGAAACGCGCGCACTGCGTTTCAGCCACACATCGGAAGCGTCAGATTCCTCGTATCAGGGAACGCTTGGCGGCGCGTATGTTCTCGCGAACCGCTTCGCCAACCTCGCGCCATTCGCAGTTCCAATGACGGTTTCAAACAGCGCGAAGGCCTCGCTGCTGAACGATTCTTCAGTCACCTACCTGTGGGACAACGGCGGCCTCACTTCGTCGCCGCTGGTTGCGGCGACAAATTCCCAGGACCTTCTTTTCGTCTGGCCGACGAACGTCACGATGCGCGGCCTTTGCGTTTTGCACGCGGCTTTCAGCGAGGCGGAAGTGTTTCGCTACGCCGGACCTGTTTCCCGTCATCCGCGGGAAGCCGTGGCCGCGGATTGGAGCAGCATCTCGATTTTCACGAACATCTCGTATCAGCTGCCGCGGCGATTGACACCGAACTGGTTGGATTTCGGGATGGCGGTATCAACCCGGGCAATTCTGTTTCGCATCACGAAAGCGGTCGATCCGGTCAAAGATGCCTACTACAACTCAATGAGTGGAAGGCGGGTCGGACTGGGAGAGTTTGTCGCCCTGACCGCATTGGAAGGTGCGAATCTGGCCACGGCGATTCCGGAACTTCCGCGCGCCAGCCATCCGCCCATTCCCATTTCATTCAACCTGGCCACTTCGGGAATTGTCACGCTCGTGATTGAGGATGCGGCCGGTAAGCGCGTGCGGAATCTCGTCAGCGAAACACCGTTCCCCGCCGGGTCCAACGTCGTCTGGTGGGATGGCCTGGACGAAAGCGGAAAAGTGAACATCCAGGGACACGGTGCGTATCAGGTGCAGGGCAATCTCGTAGCCGCGGGAACGTATCAGGCGCGTGGCCTCGTCCGGGATGAATTGAATCTTCGCTACGAATTCACTGTGGGCTGTTGGGGGAATCCGCCCTGGCGAGTCACCGGAAATACTTCGGGCGGTTGGCTGGCCGACCATCGCTATCCCAGCGACGTCGTGTTTCTTCCGGGGACGAACGCGCAGATGCTCATCACGAGCGAAATCGCTGAGGCGGGTGATGGGCTGGTCTGGACAGATCTTCAGGGAAAGAAGTTGAAAGGACGAAACGCTCTCGCCGCGGGCGGATTCATCTCAGCGTCGCATCTGGCGTCGGATTTCGGAAACTCGCCGGTGGCCGGAACCGTTGCTTATGGCGCTTATAGCGAAGGCGCGACAATCGCATTGCTGGCCATTTCGTCGGCGGGCAATCCCACAGCACTGCCTTCGATGAAAGTTCCCAGCGCGGATTCAGACCCCACCGGATTGGCAGTTCGAAACGGACTTCTGTTCGTCAGCGTGGGACGAATCCATCAAGTGCGGGTGCTGAATACACGGTCAGGACTGTTTGTGAGCACGAACTCCATTCCGAGTCCGCAAGGTCTGGCATTCGATTCACAAGGCCGGCTGCTCGTCGTCTCCCAAAACCGGCTGCTCCGTGTGGACGTCACCGCCAATACCGGCGCATTTGGAACTCAAGCCACGCTCGTATCCAACGGCCTGGAAGAACCTCGCAAAGTGGCTGTGGATTCGGCTGGCAACATCTTCGTCAGCCAATGGGGAAGCCGGCACACAATCATGATGTTTGATTCGTCCGGGGCTCCCATGCGCGAGATCGGAACTCCCGGAATGCCCGCGGCCGGACCGTACAATCCAACCCGCATGAATTATCCGCTGGGCATCGCCGTCGCGGGCGATGGACGCCTGTGGGTCGCTGAATACGATCCTGCGCCCAAACGGATCAGCATCTGGACTGCGAATGGCGCGCTCGATCAGGCGCTGTATGGCCCCACGAAATACGGC
Organism: uncultured Verrucomicrobia subdivision 3 bacterium; assembly: GCA_946480555.1. The sequence continues at coordinate 1,146 of CAMLLE010000174.1, read as the reverse complement.
GGCGGTGGGCAACTCGATCCCCTCGACAAAACGCGGTTCTATTACGGCGATTACGACGACAATGACCCGATTCCTTACTTCACCGGACTCGAATTCAAACTCGATTGGACGACGGGCAGCAACTTCCTGAAGAACGTCTATTACCGCACCGGCACGAATGGATTCTTCCTTCCGTTCTATGGCCCCGAGACGCCGATTTATGTGAATGGCCGCCAGTACATGGTCAACGCGTTGAACGCGAATCCCGTCGGCGGCGCCAGTGTCGCGGGCATCTGGCAGATGCGCAATTCGATCGCGCAGCCAGTTGCCGCTGTCGGCAACAGTTCAAAATGGAACTGGCTGACGCGACCTGAATTCGCCACGCGGCTCCCGGTCGGCGCGACATCGAACAACACCATCTTCGCCTGGAGCGATCTCAACGACGATGGAGTCGCACAGGCAGCCGAAGTGACGTTCAAGCAAGTTTCCGGCGCTTCATTCTACGTTGGCGAGGGATTGATCGCTTGGAACGGGCGCGCATTGAAACTGCAACCGCGCGGATTCACCAGCTTGGGTGCGCCGATCTATGACTTGGGTGATGCGGTGACCGTGATTCCTGACGTCGTTCCTGCCGGAACCAGCGGTGGCGGCCAGTTCTTTCCAACCCTCGATGGAAACTACGTGCTCACCGGCGGTCCGATGGCCGGTTATCGCAACGGTGAAGTGGCGTGGACGTTTCCGAGCAAGTGGCCGAGCTTGCACGCATCCCAGACGGCGCCTCTACCATCCGAACCCGGAGAAATGATCGGCACAACCCGCTTGCTAGGCCCGCCGTTCACTCTGAGCGCGGGAGAGGCCGGTGAGTTGTGGGCCATTAATGGCAACCAGGGCAACGCTTACCTGATGACGGCGGACGGGCTCTTCGTCGGAACGCTGTTCAAAGACATCCGCACGGCATCACCGTGGAGCATGCCAAAACCAGCGCGCGGCATGCTGCTCAACGATGTCAGCCTCTACGACGAGTGCTTCTGGCCAAACATCATGCGCACTGCCGATGACAACGTTTATGTCACGGCGGGAAAAATTCACTCCAGCATCGTGCGGATCGACGGTTTGAACACGGTTCGCCGTTTGCCGCCACGCACATTCTCCGTGACGACCGGGCAG
>CAMLLE010000173.1 GCA_946480555.1 uncultured Verrucomicrobia subdivision 3 bacterium | reverse complement strand
GTCGAGGTTGATGAAAAGCTGCTCAGGTTTGGCACCAAGCCGTTCACCCACCGCGTCGATGATGCGACGGTTTGCCTGATGAGGAATGATGCATTTGATCTTCGTGATATCGAGTTCGCACCGCCGCAGCGCCTCCGTGGCCGCCGTCTGCATGGCCTGCACGGCGTTCTTGAAGGTTTCCTTCCCTTCCATCCGGAGGTAATGCAGGCGATTGTTTACGGTCTCAGCTGAAGCGGGACAGCAGCTGCCGCCTGCTGGCATGAACAACAAATCGGACTTCTCACCATCCGCGCCCATTACCGCCGTGAGCAAACCATGCGAGCTGGGACGGCTCTGCAAGATCGCCGCGCCAGCCCCATCGCCGAAGAGCACGCAGGTGTTGCGATCCTTCCAATCGGTTATTGCCGAGAGCTTCTCCGCGCCGATCACGAGGACGGTGTCGTAAGTGCGCGACATGATGAACTGCTGACCGATCTCCAGCGCATAAATGAATCCCGAGCACGCGGCTTCAAGATCGAACGCCGCTGCACGCTTGGCGCCGATCTTGTGCTGGATGAGACACGCGGTGGAGGGAAACGGCATGTCGGGCGTGATCGTTGCGACAATGATCAAGTCAATCTGGTCGGGCTTGATTCCGGCCTTGTCCATTGCGCGGCGTGCGGCTTCGGCACCGAGATCGGAGGTGTATTCATTTTCAGCCGCGATGTGGCGTTCCTTGATTCCGGTGCGCGTGGTGATCCACTCGTCCGTGGTATCGACCAGCTTCTCGAGGTCGGCGTTGGTCAGGACTCGTTTGGGCACGTACGAACCCACGGCGGCGACGGAACAGGTGCGTCCCTGAAAATTGTGCTTGGCTCGCGGATTTTTGAAGAATTGAGTGGTGGAGGAACTCATGCTGAAACAGGTGAAGTGGGTTCAACCCTGGCCAACCGTTCATTGGCGCGAGTGATTTCCTTGGAAATGGTTTGGTTCACGCCGTGCGAAATCTCCTCCGCTGCGACGCGAATGGCGTTGGTAATGGCGCGCTCGCGCGAGGAGCCGTGGGCTTTGACCACAATTCCGTTCAGGCCAAGCAACACAGCTCCGCCATAAACTTCAGGATCCACGCGCTTTTTGAGCTGCAGGAAGGCGCCCTTGGAAAGCATAGCGCCAAATTTCCGGACCGGATGCGCCGTCAGTTCGGTCTTAAGCAGGTGCATCATCGCGCGGCTCAAGCTTTCGGCCGTTTTGAGAACAACGTTGCCGGTGAAGCCATCGGTGACCACGACATCCACAGCGTCGTCGAACAGGTCGAATCCTTCGACGTAGCCGACGAAGTTCAATCCCAGTTGCGCGCAAAGCTCCCTCGCGCCGCGGGTGAGATCGTTTCCTTTGGTTTCTTCGGAACCGTTGCTCAGGACGCCGATACGCGGGTTCTCCAGCTTCAGGATTTCCCGCGCGTAAATGTTGCCCATCACGGCGAATTGCGCGAGATGCAGCGGTTCGCAGGTGTCGTTTGCCCCGGCGTCGAGCAGGACGAAATCGCGCGACTTGGAAGGCATGCGCGTGACCAGAGCTGGACGTTTCACACCATCGATGCGGCGGAGTTTCATGGAGCCAGCCACCAGTGCGCCGGTATTGCCCGGCGAAATCACGGCGTCGGCTTTGCCCTCGTAAACGGCTTCAATGGCGCGAACCATCGAGGAGTCCTTCTTGCGCCGGATTCCCTCCAGCGGTTTGTCCTCCATGGTGAGGACCTCGCTCGCGTGTACGATTTGAACGCGCGAATCTGTCAGGCCGAACCGTTTGCAGCCGGAATGAATTTCCGTTTCGTTTCCGACGAGGAAGATGGTCTGGATGGCCCGATCCGACTCCAGAGCCCGTTTGACGCCTTCGATGACGACCGCGCTACCGTGGTCGCCACCCATGACATCCACTGCTATGCGCATAAAAAAGAAAAGAGCGCGGAAGCAACTGCGGCCGCGCTCTTAACTGAATTAAGCTCCAGCGGTGACGGTGATGACCTGGCGTCCCTTGTAGAATCCGCATGCCGGGCAAACCCGGTGAGGCACATACGGCGCGGCGCATTGAGGGCAGGTGCTGAGTTGCGGCAGGGTCAGCACGCTGTTGTAAGCACGGCGCATGCGTTGACGGCTTTTCGACGGTTTACGTTTTGGAACGCCCATAATCTTAAATTCTCGTTAAAACTTCAGTTTATCCAACTCCGCCCACGCAGACGGTTCTTCCGTCTTGGTGGAATCGCTGGTGTTAGACTTGCCAGAGTCGGTTTTTGGCAAGCCGCGACAATCCGCCTCACACAACGGATGTTGCGGAAACTCGAGGAGAATATCTTCGCGTATCTGGGGCGTCAAGTCCACGAAATCGCCAGACACGGACACTGCTTCCTCGCCAGCCAAGGGCAAATGCGCCGTCCAGTCCGGCAGTTCCAGTTCGTAGTCGAATGGCTTCAGGCACCGCACACACTGGCAGGACAGAGTCAGCCGCAAGCGGCCGTTCAGCAACAGGCTGTCCTCCAGCAATTGCGCCTCAAAATCGTATTCCAAGGGGCGCTGGGCGCGAACCATTTCATCGCCCGTGTTCAAATCCAGTTCTTCAGCAGCCAGCTCGCCCTTGACTTCAAGGTTGTCGTCTTCGAGATGGCGCAGGTTGATTAACAGCGGCATAACACAACTCTCTAGACCGGATTCTGTTTCAACTTCTCCATCAGGGCGCTCCGCACGTTATCCGGCACAAACGTGCTGATGTCGCCTCCGAGGCGTGCAATTTCCTTGATGATGCGTGAACTCAGGAACGTGTAGGTGTCTTTGGGCATCATGAAGATCGTCTCGACGCGCTCGTTGAGCTTACGATTCATCAGGGCGAGCTGAAATTCAAATTCGAAGTCCGATACCGCGCGAAGTCCGCGGATGATGGCGTGGGCGGAGTGGCGTTCGGCGTAATTGACCAGAAGATTCTCAAACGTGTCCACCTCCACGCCGGGAATGTTCTTCACGGCGTCGCGAACGAGCGCCACGCGTTCCGGGATCGAAAAAAGCGACTGTTTGCTCTCGTTGCGAGCGACGGTGACGATCACGCGATCAAAGAGCTTGATGGCCCGTTCGATCACATCGAGATGGCCGTTCGTCAATGGATCGAAGCTGCCGGGATAGATCGCGGTTCGCATGGCGCGGACTCTAACAAAGGTCAAATTCAAGACGAAGGGAAAACCGGTTTTAAGCCCGGGATAAACTCCTGCACGCTGAGTGAGGGTCGGTTCGCGGATTCAGACGAGCCGCCTCTTCAGCGATGGGTTTCGTTCTTCGCTGCCAGAAGCGATTTGTCCGCGGATGTGCGGTTCGTATCTGAGCCGGCTGTCGAGGGCGTGGCCGCCAACCCCGGTGTCCGCCAGGGAACTTCAAACAGGGTCACGGCTGAGCGAATCCCCTTAACGGTGGCGGGCGGCAGTGCGATGCACGTTGCCGCCAGTTCTGGGTCGTCACGAAGCAAATGCTTGTGCGTGGCGCCACTGATCAGGATGCGACCGCGGCCGGAAAGACTTTCCAGACGGCTTGCAAGGTTCACTTCCCTGCCGAAGACAGTGTAGTTCGAAATGTGCGCTTCCGAGCCCATAAGCCCAACCGTCACCAAGCCGGTGTTGATGCCGCTGCCCAGGGTCAAAGTTGGCAGCAGCGAAACGGGCGGCAAACCTGCAGACACTCGCGCGGCATTCTCCAATTCACGCCGGACATTTTCATCCGCTCGTTTCTGGTTCAACTCAGCCAGACACCGTTGCGCCTCGATTGCGGCCCGAACGCAATCGCGCGCGTGACAGATGTTGGGCGTTGGTGCGCCCCAAAATGCCATGACGCAATCCCCGATGTATTTGTCGAGCGTGCCGTCGTGCTTCTTGACGATGTCGGCCACCAGCGCCAGATAGGTGTTGACGGTCGCAAGAGTTTCTCGCGCTTGTTCGTCGAAATACTTTTCCCGTTCTTCGGGATTCAAGTTGTTCTGCGTCACGTAAGCTTCCGCCCGTTCCTGGTTGCCATCGGTGAACTCTGTGAACCCACGGACATCGGCGAACAGGACGGTGACTTCGCGCCGCGCACCGCCCAAAGCGAGCTTCTCGGCGCCGAGCAATTCATGGACGATGTTCGGCGAAACAATGCGCGAGAAAATGGACTTCACGCGGCGTTGTTCGGCTTGCTCAAACAAGACTCGATAAATGACCAGGAACACATACGTCATCATCAACGCGCCGATCACCGGCATCACCAGTGGAATCCAGATTCGATGCTGAACGTACAACGCCCAAGCCAGCGCGATGTAGCCCACCACCACAACCGCCACCACGCTCGTTGCAACCAGAATGCGCAGCCGCCAGGTGAACCAGGCAGACGCAGCGCCAAGGATGGCAATCAGCACTAAATCGGTGAGCTGCGTGGTCCGCTGGATGAAGCGTCCGGTGAGAACGGAGTTGGCGACGTTCCAATGCGCACCGGCAAGAAACGTATCTTCTTCAAGGGGCGTGGCCCCACGATCCGTGAGGTCATTGCCGGTGGCGGTCGATCCCACGAGCACCAGTTTGCCCGCCCAGTCGGGAGGCAGATTCGTCTGACCGTCCAGCCGCGCACGCTCTTGAACCAGCAACTGCTCAATCGGCTGCTTGAACAACCCGGAATCATCGAAGCGAACCGCCCAGTCAATGTAGAAGCTCCCGTCAGGTTCGATCGGGATAACGAGCGAAGTCCCGTTCCGTTTTGGCAGGACGATGCGCTGCCTGGCCAATTCCACTTCCGCTCGGTTCAGCTCCAGATCCAGTTCACGTGCTGCGAGAGCAATCCCCAGATTCCAGACTCTTTCCAGAGTGAACGGCGGCGCCTTTGGTTCCAAACCGGGTGGCAACGTTTCTCCAACCAAGTCTGCAAGGTCAAACCGCCCGTCGGAATCGAGCGGAACGACAATCGCCTCCTCGGTGCCACGAAGTAATACGACGGCATTGGATTCAATTCGAGCGTTGGCGAGGTTCACCCCGTATTCGCGGGTCGCCTCAATCCTTTTGAACAGGGAGTGCCAGTTGGTCCGTATGTGGAAGGCGCGCGCCCGGCGCAGCACACCGTCGGAATCCTTGTTGTTGTCCGTAGAAATATCGCCCAAGGCGAACGCGTTCGTGACGAAAAGGTCCGGCGGGGAAATCTGCTTGGCATCAGCGAGAATGACATTTCCGGCGGTGCGCAACTGTAGCGCGAAGTAGTCGTCGGATTCCATCAAGCTGCCATCTGCCATTTGCACGGGCGGATGGTCCGGGCGCAATTCGCCGAAAATTACATCGAACCCAACGGCCTGCGCCCCCTGCAGGTTGAGCTCACGTACCAGCCTGCCGTAAACCTGCCGGGGCCAGTAAAGACCGTATTCGTACCCAAGGACGTCGTTGTCTTTGACGAAATTGATGCTGGCGTCGCTGATGAAAACAAAACCGAGGTTTGTGGCGACGGGCGGATGGAACAGCACGGCATGGCGAGCCCGCCAATCGAAGCTCATCCGTTCCACGCGTTCCACTAGATCGATGCGGAGCAGGTGGAGAACGCCAACCAAAACAATAACCGCCAGCGCAATCAGCAGCGGGGCAAGCTGGGCCGGCTTGGGCTTCATAAGCGCGAACTAAACAAAAAACCCAGAGCAACTCAAGGTCGCTCTGGGTTTGAAGAATTTGGGACGAATTACTCGTCGCTCTGCTCAGAGGTCGGAGAAACGTAGTAAACCGTGCGATCAACGGTGAAGGTCGTCGCCACCGTTCCGAGGCCCTTGCCGATTTCGCCCGCTTCGCGGTTAACAGCATTCATTTCGCTCTCGGGAATCGTGGAGATCACACCGGTCTTCGCGTCATAGCGCTGACCCGCGCGAACTTCCTGGGTGGTCGGCGTTCCGCCGGGGCCCACGAAAGCGAGAACAACGGAGCCCGAGTAAACGCTCAGGATGCCGTCAGCGCTGATCGAATAGACGGTGCCACGGACACCCGCCACGCCGCTCGGAATCTTGATTTCGTAGGTTGAACCACCGGAGAGCTTCTTAACTGTGCCCAAGATGCGACCAGCCTTCAGGTCGAGCTGGGTTTCGGTCACCTTGTCAACACCCGTCTGGTCGATGCTGAGCTTGTCAACGCCGAGGACAGTGTTTTGATAGATGCGAACTGCATCCTGTTTGGTGGCGGTTTGCTTTTGCGAAACCGGGCTTGTGCCACCGGAAGCTGAGGGATCAACCTGCCCCAGAGCAGCGCTTTCAGCCGCGCCGGCCTTCGCGTTGTTCAACACGAGATCGACATGCGATTCAGAAGCAGTCTGAACGACAGCTCCTTGATGAAGGATGGTTCCGTTTTTGAGGGGTCGCCAGGTGGAATTATCGGCAGTTGTATAACGGGCTGCGCCCTTGATGCCGACCACTTTCGCGATTCCCTGCTCGGCCTGCGCGGAGAACGCAGCAACCACAGCCATTGCAACCAACCCACTTGAGAGACGTTTCATCAATTTCATAGACATTTTTCCTGCTTAGCGCTTTACAGTCTGCGGCAATCGTAGTGATAGAGTTCTTGTTGTCAACGGAATATTCCCCGGAGGATTTAGGTTTTTCTTGTTCCGAAATGAAATTGTCAGGGGAGCGCTTTCTGGCTGGCGGCGTTCTCCAGCAAACGTTGGTTCACGATCTTCAAATACGTGTCTGCCGCGGGATTGTTATTCCACTCCAACCGG
>CAMLLE010000172.1 GCA_946480555.1 uncultured Verrucomicrobia subdivision 3 bacterium | reverse complement strand
GCGAGTTCGATCTGGCGGACATTGCGCCAGTGGAGGTGATATTGAATCTCCGAGTCAGGCAGGAAAATGTGCGGCACAGAAACCTGAAGCTGCGATTCGGTGATGTTCTTGATCTGCTGCTCGGCCTGATCGTAATAGCGCGATTCGCCCTTGTTGAATTCGCGCACCAGCCGGCGGAACAGTTCCAGCGCCTTCGGATAATCCGGTTCTTCGCGCCAGCCGCCTTCCGCCAGCGGAATGACTTCGCCGGAACTGCTCATCCAGGTCGCGTAATTGAACAGCGCGTCGTCATACCATTCCGTCGTTTTGCCGCCCGCCAGAGCTGCTTCGAAGGCTTCGGCCACGCGCGCGCGCTGCTCGGGCGAGCCGCCCTGGCGGAACAGCGTCATGGCCACGAGATAACTGGCTCGCGCCTTGTCATTGGCTGAATCCGCGATCTTCACCGCATTCTCGAGCACGGGCAGCGGAATGAAATTGCCCCAATGTCCGTAATAGAAATTGCGCGCCGCTCCGGGCGGACGGGCCATCCGCCAGACGATGCCGAGGTAACGTTCGCGTGCGAGCTCGACATCGTGGGCGCCCGCCCACCAATCCAGCGCTTTCTCATAATGCGGCCAGGCTCCACCCCAGTTGTGGCGACCGGCGTCCAACCAGAAAAAATCCCCCAGCGCCTCGTGAACCTCGGCCCAGAGGCGGTCGCGCTCCTCCTGGCGTTCCACGTCGCGCACGAGCGATTCGAGTTCGCGCCGCGCTTGTTCAGCCCGCGTGTTGTCGGCAGATGGGGAGGCGGCTTGCGAACGCCAGGAAGTGTCGGCGCGGCGGAATTGCACCCAGCGCTGCTCCTCTGGCGGCAGGTTGGTGAGGCTCAGTGAGGTGTAAATGCCATGCGCCTGCTCGAAGGATTGCTCGGCAAAGAGTTTTTCCGCCTCCGCCTTGGCGCGTTCGTAATCCGCCACCGGCGCGGCTGCCAGTCGCAGCATGACGAATCCCAACATCCAGACCACAGCGAGAATTTTCATAAGTCCTTTCCGTTAGACGGAGCGCAGCGCAACATGCTCCCGGTGTTCTGCCTCCGCCAGAAAATTTCCTTTCACGCCTGTTCCCTTTCTTCCTACCGTTTCCGCCACCATGGCCGAAGCGCAATTGACACCGATGATGGCGCAGTATCGCCGCATCAAGGGCGAGCTGCCGAAGGATGCGCTTCTGCTGTTCCGGCTCGGCGATTTTTACGAAATGTTTTTCGAAGACGCCCAGGCCGGCGCGCAAATCCTCAATGTCGCGCTCACCAAACGCGGTGTGGTGCCGATGTGCGGCATCCCGTTTCACGCCGCCAATGGCTACATCGCCCGCATTCTGAAAGCGGGCCGGAAAGTCGCCATTTGCGATCAGGTGGAAGAAGCCAAGCCTGGCCAGCTCGTCAAACGCGAGGTCACACAAATCCTTTCGCCGGGAACGCACTTTGACGAACGCATGCTCACGGCGGAGCGAAACAACTTTCTCGCCGCGGTCTTTCCCAACGGCAAAGTTTTGGGTCTGGCGTTCACGGACCTCACGACAGGCGATTTCCTCACGACCGAAGTTGAGAGCGACGCCGCGCTGCTCACGGAACTAGAACGGTTGCGTCCGGCGGAAATCATCCTGCCGCAGGAAAACGGCCGCGTGCGCGAATTGCTGGCAGGATCGTTCCCGATTCTCAACGGCTACGATGATTGGGTGTTCGCTCCGGAAACGGCGCTGTTCACGGTGCGCGAGCATTTCAAAGTCGCCGCGCTGGACGGTTTCGGGCTCAAGGATCGCAGCGCAGCCATAGGCGCGGCCGGCGGAATTCTGCATTACCTTACGCAGCACCTTCGCCGCGATGTTGCGCACCTGACGCGCATCTCGTTTTATCAGCGCAAAGATTTCCTTGCGCTGGATTACACCACGCTGCGGCATCTGGAAATTTTGGAGCCGCTGCATCACGACGCGCCGCGCAATGCCTGCCTTTACGGCGCGATGAACCGCACCGTTACACCCATGGGCGCGCGCCGGTTGCGCGACTGGCTGTCGCAACCGCTCGCTTCTGTGGACGCGATTCGCAGGCGGCAGGAAACCGTAGGGCTGCTGGTCTCGGATTCCACGATGCTGAATGCGCTGCGCGTGCGGCTGGCGGAGATCCGAGACCTGGAACGCACGATTGGCCGGCTTAGCTCCGGCTCGGGCAACGCGCGCGATCTCGTGATGCTGCGGCAGGCGCTGACGCAAATTCCGACCGTGCGGCAAACGTTGGATTACGGCGAGCGGGTTGCAACCTTTCCGCAGGCTGAGTCGGATGAGCTCCCGGAGATTCGTGAGGAATTGCATCGCGCGGGCGGGCCGCCCGCGCTCCTGATGGAATTGCATTCGCAACTCACGGAGATGCCCGACCTCGTCGAACTGATTTCCCGCGCCATTGCCGATGAACCGCCGCTGGCCGTTAAGGAAGGCGGGATGATTCGCGATGGCTTCGACGAGTCGCTCGATGAACTTCGGAATGCGCAGCGCAGCGGCAAGGATTGGATCGCCAAGTTGCAGGCGGACGAGATCGAGCGCACCGGCATCACGTCGTTGAAGGTGCGGTTCAATTCCGTTTTCGGCTATTACATCGAAGTTACCAAATCGAATCTCGACAAGGTTCCCGCGCATTACATTCGCAAGCAGACCATTGCGAATGGCGAACGCTTCATCACCCCCGAGTTGAAGGAAATGGAGGGCAAGATTCTGGGCGCGGAGGAACGCAGCGTGAAACTGGAATACGAACTCTTCCAGCGCATCCGCGAAGCCGTGCTGGCGCAGTTGCCGGCGATTCAGCGGACTGCGGCAGCATTGGCCCAACTGGATGTGCTTGGTTGTTTCGCGGAAACGGCGCGGCTCTACAGCTATGCGCGCCCGGAAGTTGCGGACGAGGGCGTTCTTGCGATCACGGACGGACGTCATCCCGTGCTGGAGCAGAATCTCGTGGATGAACGGTTTGTGCCGAATGACACCGGATTAGGTGTAGCGGCAGGCATCCTGCCTGCCGTGGAGCCGGGCTTCCAGCCTGGCGGAAGTGGTGGGAAGTTTTCCAATGCGGATGCAGATTCAAGCGCCGCTTCGCAGTCCACCTCCGATTCGGGCGGCAGGATGCCGCCCTCCACAGCATCCAGGATGGCCGCTGCTACAGAGCTTCCCCAAATCGCTTTGATCACCGGCCCGAACATGGCGGGCAAGAGCACTTACATTCGCCAGGTCGCGCTGCTCGCATTGCTGGCGCATACCGGTTCGTTCATTCCGGCCAAATCGGCGCGCGTGGATCTCGTGGATCGCATTTTCACGCGCATCGGTGCGAGCGATGACCTGGCGCGCGGACAGAGCACGTTCATGGTCGAAATGAGCGAGACGGCGAACATCTTGAACAACGCCTCGCCGCGAAGCTTGATCGTGCTGGATGAGATTGGCCGCGGCACGAGCACGTTCGACGGCTTGAGTCTGGCGTGGAGCATTGTCGAGCATTTGCACAATCAAGTCGGCGCGAAGACGCTGTTCGCCACGCATTACCACGAGTTGACGGAACTGGCGGCGCGGTTGCCGCGCATCAAGAACTACAACGTCGCGGTGCGCGAATGGCACGACTCGATCGTGTTCCTCCGAAAGATTGTCGAAGGTGGCACGGACAAAAGCTACGGCATTCAGGTGGCGCGGCTGGCGGGCGTGCCGAAACCGGTGCTGGAACGTGCGAAGGAGATTCTGCGGAACCTCGAAGAATCCGAACTCACTCCGGAAGGCAACGTGCGCCAGCCGCGGCGCCAGCAGGATCGCGAGAAACTGAAGAAGCTCGCACCTGCGCCGCAGCTGGATTTGTTTGGATGAAAGATTGTGGATTCTGTAGGGCAGACATTCTTGTCTGCCGGTTCGGGCGGCTTTCCAGCTGCCAGATTCCATACGTCCGACACGGGGCTGGAAAGTCCCGTCAACCGGCAGGCTGGAAGGCCTGCCCTACTGCCCGGGTGGACTGCCACGGCGCTCAGCCAAAACGCTCGCCAGCTCGCCAGCCAATTGCGTTCTCTGGAGAACTCGCATGAGCAACCCAAATCAGCCCGGGACTCACGATGGTTTTCTGCGCCGCTTTGCCGCGCTCCGCACCGCTCCGCGCGAGCTGTGGATCATCCTCGCGGCTTACGTGCTCGAGAATATCGCGTACGGACTTGGCGCTTCCTCAGTGCTGAGTTTATGGATGTCTTCCGACCTGGGTTTCAGCGATCAGAAGGCGGGCGACATGATCGTGGCCTATTCATCGGTCGTCACCATTGCGACGGTCCTGGTCGGCTCGCTGACGGACGCAGCTGGAATTCGACGCACGTTTCTCCTCGGCTTCTGGGTTTGTCTGATCGCGCGGATGGTGATGACTGCGAGCGGCGTTCCGGCCATCGCATTGCCGTTTGGGTTGTTCCTGCAAGCGGTGGGTCTGGCGCTGATGCAACCTGTGATGGCAGCGGCCATGCGCCGCTATTCCACCACGAGCCAGCGTTCCCTCGCGTTCTCTCTCTATTACACATTGATGAATCTGGGTTACGCGATCGCGGGTTACATCTTCGATAAGACTCGCAACACGCTCGGCGAGCACGGTTCGTGGACGGTGCCAATTTGGGGCGAAACGTTGAGCACGTATCGGGTGCTGATTCTGGGCAGCGCGTTGGTGACGATTCCCGGATTGATCATCACCTGGCTCTTCCTCCGCGAAGGTGTCGAAGCCACGGAAGAAGGGGTTAGAATTCAGCCAGCGGCAAATTCGGCTGCGAAGACGAACCCGGTTCACGCGCTGATTCGAACCATTTCGGAGACGGCGATGAAGACGGCTCAGATCTTCAAAGCGCTGGTGAAGCAGCCTGCGCTTTACCGTTTTCTTGCCTTCATGCTGCTGATCGTTGGAGTGAGACTGATCGGGTATCACATGGCGTTCACATTTCCGAAGTTTGGATTGCGCGAAATCGGGGAAGGTGCGCCGATCGGGCGCCTTTACTCCATGCTCAATTCAGTGTTGATCATTGCCCTGGTTCCCTTCGTCGGCGCGCTGACCGGACGCTTCACGGCATATCGCATGATTTCAATCGGAACTTTCGTCGCGGCGAGTTCCGTTTTCTTCCTCGTCCTGCCGGCGCAGTGGTTTCAACCGCTGGCGGATGGCTGGCTTGGCGATCTGATTGCGCGCCAGTGGTTGAATGTCCAAGGTCCGGTGAATCCGTGGTTCATTTCGATTTTCCTGTTTGTTGTGCTGCTTTCGATTGGCGAAGCGCTTTGGTCTCCGCGCATTTGGGAATACGCGGCGGCGATCGCGCCGAAAGGCCAGGAAGCTTCCTACATGGCGATGTCTTTCCTGCCTTACTTTCTAGCGAAGCTGGTGGTTGGAAAACTCTCCGGCGTGATGCTCGCGCGCTATTGCCCGGCGGAAGGGCCGCGGGATTCGGCAACGATGTGGCTGATCATCGGCTGCATGGCGATGGTGACGCCGATTGGAATCGTGGTTTTCCGCAAATACATTCAGGTGCAGGAAGCCGGAAGGTGAGGTGGTCAGGGTTCTCTCATGGGAAGCTTCCGTTTTTTTCGAACCTGCTCACGAGCTCTGATCCCTCTCCATCTGTTGCCCTTCGCATGAGGTTTCAATCTGGGAAAGTTTGAGACTCGTCACCTCGTCTCCTACGGGAAAGGTTTGGGCTGAAATTCGGTTGGCGCGGTTCCTCACGTTTCGCCAACATGAGCGCGCATGGCGTTTCGAAATTTCCCCGATCAACAGCAGGGCGTGCAACTGCTCCAACGTTCGTTGGAACGCGGGCGCCTCGCACATGCCTACCTGTTCACTGGCGATCAGCTCGAAGAACTCGAATCCCTCGCTGCAACGCTGGCACGCACTTTGAATTGCCAGAATCCCACCCGGGGCAACGGCGGATTGCCGATCGATTGCTGCGATGAATGCCTGAAGTGCCGGAAGATCCAGCACGGCAATCATGCCGATGTTCATTGGGTTCGACCGGAATCCAAACTGCGCATCGTGGGCGTGGATCAGATGCGCGAGTTGATGCAGGACATCAACCTGAAGCCGACGGAAGCGGAATACAAAGTGGCAGTGATCGTGGCGGCGGATCGGTTGAACGTGCAGGCAGCGAACGCGTTTCTCAAGACCTTGGAAGAACCGCCGTCGCGGTCCATTTTGATTTTGCTGGCGACCGAGCCCCAGCGGTTGCTGGAAACGATCATTTCCCGCTGCCTGCGGTTGAACTTCAGCGGTGGCACGCGTCCGTTGCCGTCGGATCAACGCGAATGGCTGGAGAAATTCAGCGCAATGGCCGCGGCGGAGCAGAAGAGTCTGCTGGGTCGCTACCTGTTGCTCGACGTGTTGCTGCAGAAGCTCACGGCCATGAAAACTCAGATCGAAGAAGCGCAAACCGCGCGCTCGCCGTTACAGCGTTACGAAGACGCGGAGAAAAGCCTGAAGGACAAATGGGAAGATGAACTGAACGCGGCGATCGAAGCGGAGTATCGGCGGCAACGGGCGGACCTGTTGAGCGTGGTGCAACGCTGGCTGCGCGATGTCTGGCTGCAAACAGTGGCGTCGGATCGCGAACTGTTGAATTTTTCCGACCTGCCGCACGGGCGGAATGTGGCAAAGCGAATTTCGCCGGATCAAGCGTTGGAGAACTTGCAGACAATCGAATCCACCCAGCGGCTGCTGCACA
>CAMLLE010000171.1 GCA_946480555.1 uncultured Verrucomicrobia subdivision 3 bacterium | reverse complement strand
GGGCTCGTTGTCTAGAAAGCGCCTCACATCCATCGCCAGGCCATTGGCCGTTTCGTAACGCCGCTGGCGATCCTTCTCGAGTGCTTTCATCACGATCCAGTCGAGATCGCCGCGAACGGCGGCGAACAGGCGGTGCGGGTCGGTCGCCCGGTTGGCGGCCACCTGTTCCAGTTCCAGCATCTTGAGCGAATTCAGCATTGCGGATGGCCGGAGCGGCTCGCGTTCGCGCAACGTGCGGCGCATCACATCGAGACCGGATTCTGAAAGCTCCTTCGAATCAAACGGCGGCCGGCCGGTGAGGAGCTCATACAGCAGCACGCCGAGGCTGTAGATGTCGGCGCGCGTGTCCACATCCATGTGGCTGCCGTCGGCCTGCTCCGGGCTCATGTAGGCCGGCGTGCCGACGAACTGATCCTGTGCGGTGTAAAGCGTGTTGTCCGAAAGTCGTCCTTGCGTGGCCTTCGCAATGCCGAAATCAATCACCTTCGGGACCGCGCGTCCTTCCGCTTCCGAGACGAGAATGTTCGACGGCTTGATGTCGCGATGGATGATTCCCTTCTGATGGGCGTGTTGAATCGCACTGCAAATCTCAATGAAGACTTCGAGCCGTTGCGTCACCGACCGACGCTGCTCGTCGCAGTATTGCGTCACCTTGGTGCCGCTCACCAATTCCATGGCGAAGAACGGCCGCCCGGATTGTGTCGCGCCGGCATCGAGCACGCGCGCGATGTTCGGGTGATCCATCAGCGCCAGCGCCTGGCGCTCCGCCTCGAAACGTGCAATCACACTTTCGGTATCCATTCCGAGCCGGATGATTTTCAACGCCACCTGGCGCCGCACGGGCGCGGTTTGCTCCGCCCGGTACACCACGCCGCAGCCGCCTTCGCCCAGGCGTGAAACGAGCCGGTAGCGGTCGATGTTCTCCGCATCGATCAATCCGGGTTGAACACCGGGTTCACGCAGCGTGTGTTCGATCAACTCCGCTTCCGGATTTTCACAAAGCACACGCGGATTGACGCGGAAGAAGTCGTCTGCCGGCAGGCTCAGTTGAAGCAACGCATCCACGCGCTGGCGCAAGGCGGCGTCCCCGCGGCACGCGAACTCGAGGAATTCATCGCGCTCCTCCGGATCGGTGATCTTGGAGGCGGCGACGAAAATGACCTTCTCGTTGTGTTCGGCGTCAGCCATTCGGACAGTGATTCTCGCTGGGCATCAAATCTCGGATTGAATTTGTTTGTAGAGCAGCGCGCGCGCGTAGGCCCAGTGACGCTCGATGGAACGTTCCGTCAAACCCGTCATGCCGGCGATTTCCCGGTTCGTCAGGCCGCCGAAAAACTTGAGCGTGATCAGGCGGGCGCTCTCCGGGCTGGAACGCTCCAGCTGCTGCAATGCCTGATCCACCAGCAGCACCCGATCCTCCACGGCGCTTGAAGGCAGATCGACATCCTCGAGGTTGACGCGCTCCCATTCGCCACCGCCGCGCTTCACGCGGTGTTTGCTCCGGGCGCGTTCGACGAGGATCCGCCGCATCGCTTGCGCTGCCGCGGCGAAGAAGTGATTGCGATCGCGCCAGGTGCGGTCATCCGATTTGGAGAGCCGCAACCAGACTTCATGGACGAGCGCGGTGGGTTGGAGCGTCTGGCCGGCGGCTTCGCGTTTCAGCCGGTCCGCAGCCAGCCGTCGGAGCGCGTCATAAACCTGCGGCAGCAATTCTTCAGAGCGAAAGCTGTCGTCCCCGGCTGCAGGGCCGTGCAATCCGTTGGTCTCGCTCATGTTGAAACTATACGAGCGGAATGGAGCGGGGGAAATATCCAAGTCCGCTTTGAAAGGGCTGCAGGGCCGGTGCGCGTGTCCAGTGGGCCCTTCTCCGTTCCCACTTTTCTTTTCCACTTCGAACGTTTGCCCGTAGAGTGTCGCCGTGGATCCAATCGCATTTAAAATCGGTTCGCTGACGGTTCATTGGTACGGCGTGATGATGGCCACGGCGTTCCTGCTCGGGCTCTGGACCGCGAGCCGCCGCGGATTGCGCGACGGATTGAAGCCGGAACAAATCCTCGACATCGGTCCGTGGCTGATCGTCGGAACGATCGTTGGCGCGCGCACGCTGCACGTGATCAGCTACTGGAAGGAGCAATTCGCCGACAAGCCGGTCTGGGAAATCTTCATGGTTCATCACGGCGGGCTGGTTTATTACGGCGGGCTGATCGGTGCTTCGCTGGCCTGCATCCTCTACGTTCGATTCAAGAAGCTTCAGCTATGGAGATTCGCCGATGCCCTCGCGCCGAGCATTCCGCTGGGGTACATCTTCGGCCGCATCGGCTGCTTTCTGAACGGCTGCTGCTTCGGGAAAGCGTGTGAACTGCCCTGGGCGGTGCATTATCCGGCGGGTCATGAGACGCATCCCGTGGGCGGTTCCGCGATCGCGGTCCATCCATCGCAGCTCTACGATTCGCTGCTCAGCCTTGCGTTGTATGTCGGGCTCGCGTGGCTTTATCGGCGCAAGAAATTCAATGGACAGGTTTTCGCGGCTTACTTGATCGCGTATGCGTTCACCCGGTCATTCGTGGAAACGTTTCGGGGCGACTACACGGAAGCGCATCTGTACGGCCCGCTCACGCCGGCCCATTTGATCAGCATTGGAATTCTGGCTGCCGGTTCGGTGTTGTTCATCGTGCTCCGCCGATCGGCTGCACCCAAGGCGAGCTGAGCTGATGTTTCCCGCATCCAACAGCGTACCGCCCGCAATCTTCATTGCGGGACCGACTGCGGTGGGAAAATCCGAAGTGGCGCTTCAACTCGCCGAGCAACTCAACGGAGAAATCATCTCCATCGATTCCATGCAGGTTTATCGCGGGCTCGACATCGGCACCGCCAAACCATCGCGCGAAGAACGCACGCGCGTGCCGCATCATTTGCTGGATGTCGCCGAGGTGAATGAGACCTTTGACACGGCAAAGTTCGTCGAACTGGCGCGTCGCGCGGAGTTCGAGGTTCGAGGGCGCAACCATCGGCCGATCTTCTGCGGCGGAACGGGCCTTTACTTCAAAGCCTACCTGCAAGGACTCGGGGCGGCGCCCTCGAGCGATCCAGAACTGCGCGCTGAGCTGGAAAAAATCAGCCTGGCGGAGTTGTTGCGGGAATTGGAGGCACGCGATCCGGTCACATTTGCCCGGATCGATCGCAACAATCCGCGCCGCGTCGTGCGGGCGTTGGAAGTGATCCGGCTGACGGGCAAACCGTTTTCAGAGCAACGCGCGGACTGGAGTTCAAACCCTGCGAAAGTTCCAGGCAACGTCTTCGTTCTGCATCGCGCGTCCGACGAGTTGCGCCGCCGGATCGATCTGCGGGTTGACGAGATGTTCCGGCGCGGGTTGGTGGAGGAAACGCGCACGTTGCTGCCGCGCGGCCTGGCCGGGAACAGGACGGCATTGCAGGCGATCGGTTACCGGCAGGTCGTGGAGCATCTGCGCGGCGAGCGTGGCTTGGACGAGACGATTGAACTCGTGAAAGTCAGGACGCGGCAGTTTGCGAAACGCCAGCTGACCTGGTTCCGTCGGCAGCTCGCCGGGGAGTGGATTAAGATCGAAAGCGATTCTCCGTCGGGAGCGGTTGCTGCGCGGATTGCAGCTCAACTCAAATAGCGCCTTCCGTCCCCAGGCAACGTTGGGAACTTCGATTTCTAACGCAGGGGCGTAAAAGCGCAGAGATCAGTCGACATTGGTTCAACTGCCATTGCCGCTTCGCTGCCTTCGCAAGTACGCGTGGAAGGGGAGTTCCCGAATGTTTCGGGAACATGCATCGCTCGATTACTTCCGGAAGAACTCCTTGATCACTTCAACAACGCGCTGGATTTGGGCGTCGGTGAGTTCAGGGTAGATCGGCAGGCTCAGGCATTCGCGCGAAGCCTTTTCGGTGAGAGGGAACGCACCTTCCTTATATCCGAGCGACGCGTAGCATTTCTGCAGATGCAATGGCAGGGGATAGTGCAGCGCGCAGCCCACCTTGTTTGCTTCCAAATGCTTCTTCAGATCGTCGCGGCGCGGATGGCGCACCACGTAGAGATGATATGCGCTTTCGGCGTAAGCGGCTTCCTTTGGCAACTGCAGCGGCGTGTCCTTCAACAGCTCGTGATAACGATGCGCCACGCGCCGGCGTTCGCGGGTCCACTTGTCGAGATGCTTCAACTTCACGCCAAGCACGGCGCCCTGGATGCCTTCCATGCGATAGTTGAATCCGACTTCATCGTGGTAGTAACGAACCGTTGATCCGTGTTCGCGCAGCGAACGGGCGCGCGCAGCAAACTCGGCGTTGTTCGTGACCAATGCGCCGCCTTCGCCAGCGGCACCGAGGTTCTTGCCGGGATAGAAGCTGAAACAGGAAATCTGACCGAACGTGCCGACGACCTTGCCCTTGTATTTCGCGCCGTGCGCCTGTGCCGTGTCTTCCACTACCGGCAAATTGTGCTTCTTCGCGATGGCGAGAATTGGGTCGAGATCGAAGGGGTGACCGTAGAGATGCACCGGCATGATCGCCTTGGTGCGGGGTGTGATGGCAGCTTCGATGCGTGCGGGATCGAGATTGAACGTGGCGTCGTCAATGTCCACATAGACCGGCTTGGCATTCACATAGGAGATCGCCCAGCTGGTGGCGACGAACGTCATGGGCGTCGTGATCACTTCGTCACCCGCGCCTACGTTGAGCAGCATCATGGCGATGTGCAGCGCTGAAGTGCCGCTGTTGAACGCGACGCAATGCTCCGCGCCGACGTATTTGGCGAAGTCCTTCTCAAACTGCACAACATCGGGGCCAAGGCAGAACGAGCAATTGTCGAGCGTGCGAGCGATGGCGGCGTCGAGGTCGGCACGAACGCTGCGAATCTGCGCGGGCAAATCAAGGTATGGAATTGGTTCAGCCATGTTGTGTCACTGGTTAATGTGCGGCGGGAACATATACAAGCGGTCGGAGTTTGGACAATAGAAAGGTGGGCGCCACGGTCCGCAAATGGCGGTTAGGATTTCCGACGCCACCAGAACATGCGCTCAAGCCCGGTGCGATTTGGATACGAGCGCGGTGTCCAGGTTTGCAGCAAATCGAAATGCGGCGAAAAGCGGCGCCATTGTTCCTCGTTGTTTGTTCCGAATGGCGGACCGTCTTCGTCGGGAATGAAATAATTCACCGCGAGGTAATGTCCGTCCGGCTTGAGCCAGCGCAACACCGCTTCTACGTAGGCGTCGCGTTCAGCCGGCTGAATCGCGCAGAACAAAGTGTGTTCCCAGAGCCAGTCGAACTTGAGCGGTGGATCGTCGCTTAAAAAGTTGCCGAGTTGAAACCGGGCGTTCAGTCCGGCTTGGGCGGTTTTTTCCTGCGACAATCTGATGGCGCTCGGCGCAATGTCGAAACCATGGGCTTCGAATCCCGCTTTCGCCCATGCCCGCACATCGTGGCCCGTGCCGCAGCCGGGAATGGCGACGGTCGCTTTGGGAAGATCGTGGTGCACGGCGAGAAAATCCACCAAGCCAGGCGATGGTTCGCCCTTTTCCCACTGCATGTCGCCGGTCTGATAACGCTCTTCCCAATATTCCTGGGTCATCTGGATTTTCGATTGATGATTTACGGTGGCCGAATGAAGCGATCGCAGTCAGCCGGCCGCTGTTGCTATTCCGCGATCTGGCCGTCAACGAGATGAACAACTTTAGGCGCACGTGCTGCCACACTTGAATCGTGAGTGGCAACGATCAGCGTCGTTTTGCGTTCGCTCACCAGTGAACAGAGCAGATCGATGATTTCACTGCCGGTATGAGAATCGAGATTGCCGGTCGGTTCATCGGCCAGGACCAGATCGGGCCGGTTGATCAATGCGCGCGCAATGGCGACGCGCTGGCGTTCGCCGCCGGAAAGTTCACTGGGCCGATGTTCCATGCGATCTTTCAATCCAACTTTTGCGAGCAATTCGCGTCCACGATTCGCTGCTTCATGCGCTGGAATGCGCGCCAGTCGCGCAGGCAGGCAGACGTTTTCCAAGGCATCGAGTTCTGGCATCAGGTGAAAGGCTTGGAACACAAACCCAACGCGCGTACGCCGGAGTTCCGCCAGTCGCGCGGGGGAGCATTTCGCCAGGTTTTCGCCTGCGAACCAGATTTCGCCGTCGTCCGGCGTGTCCAGACCGCCAAGCAAATGCAGCAGCGTGCTCTTGCCCGCGCCGGAGGCACCGCGCAAGGCGACGAATTCACTTCGCGCGACCGCGATGCTCAGCTCACGCAGCACCAGCAACGAGCGCCTGCCCATCGCGTAGGTTTTGCTCACCGCTTTGGCGGAAACGAGAGGCTCGGTCATGGGGAGAAGAAGGGGGGAACATTCAACAATGAACATTCAACGTTCAACGTCCAGTGTCTTGTAGCGGCGGTCTGCGACCGCCGTTGGTTTGCAGCAAAAATCCGGCGGTCACAGACCGCCGCTACAGCTGAATGTTGAGCGTTGGATGTTGAATGTTGAATGGTCCCAACCTCCGATTGAATGTTCCCAGCCTCATTCATACCGCAGCGCCTCCACGGGATTCATACGGCTCGCGTGCCATGCTGGGAACGCCGCCGCGGCCAGGCAGATCAGCAGCGAGCCCCCGCAGATGATGACAATGTCACCGGGCACGATCTTCGCCGGCAGTTGGGTGAAGCCGTAAATGTCGGCCGGGAACAATTCCATTCCGGTCAATTGCCGCATCAAGCGCAGGAAGCCATTGCGATAAGTCAGCAAAAGCAACCCGCCGACGGTGCCGGTGATGATCCCGAACACG
>CAMLLE010000170.1 GCA_946480555.1 uncultured Verrucomicrobia subdivision 3 bacterium | reverse complement strand
ACAATCACGCTGGGCGGATAGCAGGTTCCCCATTGAGCCAGGAAGGGGACGCCGCAATGGCTGAGCGGATTCCACAGCGGCAGTTCGCCGGATATCAAGCTGTCCCGAAGAAAAACGCCGTATGGATAGCCGAGGGTTCCGAAATCGCGATAGAAGAAGGTATCAATTCCAATGAAGACTTTCGGAAATGCAAGAGCGACCAACAGCAGCGCGATCCCGAAGAACTTCAAGGACTCGATGAAGTGAAGGGACTGAGGTGCATTTCCATTTGCCGCGCTGCCGTCCTGAATGATGCCCATGCTGGTTCCTATACCGAATGTCGTTGGTCAATCAACGGATTTGTTCGAGGATTGCTGGCGGTGAAGTCGCTTCTTCGCCCTGCATGAAGCTCGATTTGCACCCGGGGATCATCGCTCAGGGCACAAAAAAACCCGAAGCAAATGCCTCGGGTTTTATGAAGATGAATCGAATTACAGGCTATGTCCGGAGACCGAGCAGCTCGGTTCGCTCTGGCAATCCGTAACGGTGTAAGAACCACCGGAAGGGCACTTGATGTCGGTGTCGATCACCGCGCCCGTGCTGCCACGGCCCAAGTAGCCGCTCAGATTGGCTTCGGTCACAGTGTCCGTCGGGCCCTTGTTATTTTCGAGCGCCCACTGTTGGATCGCGCCGTCGATCTGGCGAAGATTGTTGATGCAGGCGTTCTTCTGAGAAGTCGCGCGGGCTTTGACGAAGTTCGGAATCGCGATCGCGGCCAACAGACCGATGATCGCAACGACGATCATGATTTCCACCAGCGTGAAGCCAGCCTTGCGGGAGGTGCTAATTTTCATACTAACGTTGTTTACCTTTCATTTGCGGCGTGAACTCGGCTTCAGGCGGTTTACGTTTTAGTGCTGTTGTCGTTCACTCATTGCCTGCTGCCAACCGCAGTTTCTGTTTAGCACAGCCGGTGCCAAACCGCTTAGTGCCACTGACTCTAACACCATCCGGCGAAATTCGTCGCAAAAAAGTTCTCTCCGTCTGCCCACGATGCCCGTTCCTGTCTCGCTTCAGGACGTTGCTGTCCTTGCCCGAAGCATTTTCCGCCGTTTTCCCTCTCCGGCGGCGATCTCAAATCTGCGATGCGAAGCTTTCCTTGGTGGCGGCTTCAATTATAGTCCTGCCATGGTTTGCTGGTTTCCATCCTGTGCGCGCGGGGCTTTGGCGTTCCTGGCCGGCTTGCTTTTGTCCGCCAATCTCCACGCCGCGACGGACCTTCTCACGTGGAACACCAACAGCCATCGAGTATCCGCCGATTTGCAGTCCGTCCCCCTGCTGCGTTTGCTGGAAGGCGTTTCGCATCTGACCGGCTGGCACGTGTTTGTGGAATCGAACGCGGCACGGACAGTTTCCGTGAAGTTCTCCGATCTGCCGTCCGGTGAAGCACTGCGCACTCTGCTAGGGAATCTGAACTTTGCCTTGGTGCCGGAAACGAATGGTCCGGCACGGCTTTATGTTTTTCACACGCTCCAACGAAATGCCACGGTGGCTGTTCACGCCGGAAAGCTTGGAAGCGCCACCAACGAGATTGTTCGGATTCCGGATGAGTTGGAACTGGTGCTCAAGCCCGGCGCGTTGCTCGGTAATCTTCCGTGCCTGGAAAACGCAAAGGTCATCGGGAAAATGGAAAATTCGTATCGGCTCAAGTTCGAAAACGCCGAAGAAGCCAGACGCGTCCGAGAATGTCTGGCGAGCCACCCGGATGTGGAATCGGTGGATTCTCCTTTGGTGCTGAACCGGCCGGACGACGCGCAGCGACTCGCGGAGAATATCGGCAAGGATTTGTCGCTGGATTTGAAGGAACCGTCCGGCGATTGCGCACCAATCATTGCCGCAATTGACACGGGCGGGATGCAGAACATTCCCGAGAACCTGCGCAAATTCTTGATGGATGGCATCACCGTTACGGACAATCCGGCACCAGCCAACAACAATGAACTCACACACGGTCTCTCCATGGTGATGACGATGTTGCAGGGCGCCAAAGCCACCAGCACGGATGGCGGTTCCTCCGCTCGCATTCTGCCGGTGGATGTCTTCGGCGCCAATGCCACCACCACTTCCTGGGATATCACCGTCGGCATGCAGCGCGCCTACAACGCCGGCGCCAACATCATCAACCTTAGCCTCGGCAGCGAAGGTGGCAGTCCAGCGATGGAAAACATGATCAAACGGCTTTCCGAAAAAGGCGTCGTGATCTTCGGTGCGGCGGGAAACCAACCCGTCACCACCCCGACGTATCCGGCCGCTTATCCGGAAGTGATCGCCGTCACGGCGGGGAACCGATCGGATCAAATTGCAGACTACGCCAACCGCGGCGCATTCGTGGACATCATGACGCCCGGCACCAGCGTCATTACGCTCAACGGCCGCTCGTATGTCGTGAACGGAACTTCAGCCGCGACGGCCTTTGCTTCAGGACTGGCTGCCGGGCTCGCTGGATCCAGCGGCAACTGCCCGCCGGCGGTGATCTCAACAATGAAAAGCAAGTTGCCGGTGCCGGCCGCCCAATGACTTCGCAAGCGAGACAACGTGGCAAATGGTGGGGCGAACTCCAGTTCGCCGCACCATGGCCGTAGCGGCACTCTGGCGCGTGCCGCCATTTTCTGAACGAACTTGCGTCGCACCGGTTCGAAACTAACCTTCCCGCGTGTCCTGGTTTACTGATCGGAACTTTTTTCTGCTCGCCGTGATCGCCTACGGCTTGAGCATGCTTTATTCGGTTTTCCTTTGGCGGCGCGGCTTTCGCAAGGATGACCGCATCAACTACGTTTTGCTCGCCATCGCCTTCGCGCTCCACACCACGGCCATGGTCAAACGCGGGTTTTCGTTCAACCGTTGCCCCATCAACAATCTTTACGAAGCCATCACGTTCCTGAGCTGGACCATCGTGGTGGCGTATCTTGTCGCCGGAATGTTCCGCCGCTTCCGCTTTCTCGGCGCATTTGCGTCGCCAGTCCTGTTCGCGATCGGCGTGTTTGCGCTCATGCCGCCGCTGGATAAGGCACATGGGCCGAAGCCCGATTTCCACACGGATTGGGGCAGCATTCATGGGACACTGATCCTGCTTTCGTTTGGTGCATTCGGCCTTTGCGCGGTGGCCAGCGCAATGTTCCTGACGCAGGAACACGATCTGAAGTATCGCAAGCAGCGGGCGATGTTTTCCTTGCTGCCGCCGATTCAACGCCTCGAACGCGTGATGAGCCGCCTGCTGCTCAGCGGAATCACGCTGCTCACCCTGGGGCTGGCATTTGCACCGCTGCTGATTGGTGAAGCGCAGTCGCAAGGGCGGGAGTTCCGCGGTGACAAAATCCTCTACTACTCGGTTTTCATCTGGATCGTCTTCTGCGTTCTTTATGTCGCGCATTGGAAATTCGGCCAGGTGGGACGCCGCTTCGCCTGGGGCATCGTCGGCAGCTTCGCCTTTGTGCTGCTGACCTTCTGGGGATTGCTCTTGATCTCGCCGCTGCACAATCAATGAACCGCACATCCCGCAGAGCAAGAGGCTGCCCGGTTTTTGAAATCGGCGGTTCACAAATCACGGTTCACGCATCATACGCCTGACAATGCCCCTCGTCGTCATCGGCCTCAGTCATCGCTCCGCGCCCGTGACCGTGCGTGAACGCTTCTCCTTTGCGGAAGCCCGCATTCCGGCGACGCTCCAACTGCTGCGCGATGAACGCATCGTCGATGAAGCCGTGATCCTCTCCACCTGCAACCGTGTCGAGATTTACGCGGCCACCTCGCTGGCACCCGCCGCGGCCTTCGCGGAATTGAAGGATTTTCTGATCACGTGCCACGATTACCGCGATCCCCTCACGGACGAACTTTACGCGCTCTCGGAACCGGACAGCATCCATCATCTCTTCCGTGTCGCTTGCGGGCTTGATTCCATGGTGTTGGGCGAAACCGAAATTCTCGGCCAGCTCAAGAAGGCTTATGACGTTTCTCTCCAGCATCAGCACACCGGGGCCCGGTTGAACAAGGCATTTCAGCGCGCGTTCAATGTCGCCAAACACATCCGCACGGAAACCAGCATTCAACGGGGCAGCATCTCCGTGGCTTCCGTCTCGGTGGAGCTCGCGGAAAAGATTTTTGAAACATTGAAGGATCGGCACGTGATGGTGATTGGCGCCGGGGACACGAGCGAGAAAACGGCCCGCGCCCTGCTCTCGCGCGGCGCGGCGAGCCTCGTCGTTGCCAATCGTTCGCTGGATCGCGCCGAGGCGCTGGCAAAGGATCTCGGAGGACGCGCAGTGCAGTTTGAGCATTGGGCCGCGGAGTTTGAAAAGATCGATATTGCGATCAGCAGCACTTCCGCGCCGACCTGCATCCTTGATCGCGTGCGGCTGGAGCCGTTGATGAAAGCGCGGAAGAACCGGCCCTTGCTGCTCATCGACATCGCGGTGCCGCGCGACATCGACCCGGCGGTGATCGAGATTCCGAATGTGTATCTCTACAACGTGGACGACCTTCAAAGCATTGCGAATGATTATCTCGAGCAGCGCAAGGAGGAAGCCGCCCGTTGCGAGCGCATCATTCAGGAAAAGGCCCGCCCGCTCATTGAAGCCGGTTCTCGCCACCATTGACCGGGGTTGCCGCCGTTGAGCGAAGCGCCCAGCCGCGAGAGTCGTATGGTTTCCGCCCGGTTGCAGGACTTCACCCTATTCGCGGCGCGCGGACGCGTCATTACTCTGGCAGCACATCACCATTCACCCATCATGAAGAAAGAACTCCGGGTCTTGATGATTGAGGACGCGGCTCCGGATGTGGTTCTGATCAATCGCGAGCTGCGCAAGGCTGGCTTGCGCTTCCGCTCCCGGCGGGTCGAAACACGTGAGTCCTTCCTGCACGAACTCGAGCATCACACGCCGGACGTGATTCTCTCCGACCACGGGGTGCCGGGCTTTGATGGATTTACCGCCCTGACGGAAGCACGCAAAAGTTGCCCGGAGGTTCCATTCATCTTCGTCACCGGCAGCCCCGATGAACGCGCGCATGACGACACACTCAAGGGCGGTGCCGATGACTATGTGCTGAAACAGAATCTGCACCTGCTGGCGCCAGCGATTGAACGGGCGTTGCGTGACGCAGATACGCGGGCGCGCCACCGCCAGCTCGAATCGGCGTTGTTGGATGCGGAGGAACATCTGCGGCTCATTTCTGCGGAGTTGAAGGAATACGCCGCGTTCATGCTCGATCGCGAAGGCCGCATCGCAACGTGGAATCCAGGCGCCGAACAGATGCTCGGTTGGGAGCCGGATGAAGTATTTGGCCAGGAGTTCAACCGCATTTTTCCAAAAGAAGCGGTCGATCGCGCCTGGCCGTCGCAACTGCTGGAGCAGGCGAAACAGCGGGGCCGCATCGAGGACACCGGCTCGCGGTTGCGCAAGAACGGCGAACGCTTCCGCGCATCGCAGAGCATCCTGGCCGTGCGTGGCGAACAGCAGCAGCTGCGCGGGTTTCTCTGCCTGTTACGGGACTTGAGCCAATCAGTGCCGGCTGCCTTCCCCGGCAGCCCGGAGCACAACGACCAACTGCAATCCGCGCATCGCGAATTTGAGGAATTCACGCACGTGATTGCCGGTGATCTGCGCATGCCGCTGCGGCACATTGAGAGCTTTTGCGAGATTCTGCTGAAGACCGCCGCTGAAAAGCTCGATCCCAAGAGCCAGAACTACCTTAAGACCATTTCGGATTCCGCGCACAAGATGAGCAAGCTCATCGACGATCTCTTCACCTTTTCGCGCATTGGCCAGACGGACATGTATCGACTGCACCTCAGCTTGAATGAGATCGTGAAGGAAGTGATCCACGATCTGCGGCCGGAGTTCGAGAACCGGGCAATCGATTGGAGGATCGGCGACATGCCCGAAGTGGAGGGTGATCCGGTGATGCTGTGGCTGGTATTGACGAACCTGGTTTCCAACGCACTTAAGTTCACCCGCAACCGCGAGCCCGCAGTGATCGAGATCGGCGCCAGGGCGGCTGAAACGGAGACGGTTGTTTGCGTGCGGGACAATGGCGTTGGCTTCGATCCCCACCGCTCCGGGAAGTTGTTCAACATATTCCAACGGCTGCATGGAAAGGAGTTCGAGGGCACGGGCGTGGGACTGGTGAACGTGCGACGAATTGTCGAACGCCACGGCGGACGCGTTTGGGCGGAAGGCGAGGAGGAGAAAGGCGCGGCGTTCTACTTCTCGTTGCCGAGGTAGGTTTCGGGTTCGGGCGAGGCGACTCCGCACGGCGACTTGGCGACCTGGCGCCCTTCCGTTCAAGCGTGGAGAAAAGGAATGGCGACGGCACCAAACCCTCAGGCCCATCCGAAACGTGTCAGTTTCCCTCGGGCGGATTTCACCCTATGTCTTGCCCGGGGCGATTGACCGATAACGAGGCGAGCGAACCTTGAATGTCACCAAACAGAAGCTGCGTATCCTGATGCTGGAGGACGAGGCGACCGACGCGGACCTTGTGCGGTACACGCTGAAACAGGGCGGGTTCGATTTCCAGTTTCGGCGCGTCGATACCGAGGAAGAATTTCGCAATGCGCTCGCGACCTTCAAGCCATCGGTGATTCTCTCAGATCATGGCCTGCCAGCGTTCGACGGCTTCACCGCCCTGGCGCTGGCGCGGCAGGCGTATCCCGACGCGCCGTTCATTTTTGTCACCGGGGCGCTCGGCGAAGAAATGGCGATCAAGGCGCTCAAAAGCGGCGCGATGGCGGCGCCTCGCCCTGTTCTTCTGCGCCGTCGGAGTGGCC
>CAMLLE010000169.1 GCA_946480555.1 uncultured Verrucomicrobia subdivision 3 bacterium | reverse complement strand
CGGGTCGCCGGGCGCGCCATTGGCCGGCGACAACACCACGCTGCAATCCGCTGAACAGCCGGATCTGAATTCCATCATGACCAAGCTGGACAATGTCGCGAGCGGCGTGGAGAACCTGACCAAGAGTTTCACCGGCGACAAGATCGACAACCTGCTCGGGCCATTCACCGATTTCCTCAAGGCAAACCAGGTCCCGCTCACCATGACCATCGCGAACATCCAGGCGATTTCATCGCAGATTTCCAAGGGACAGGGCACCGTCGGCAAGTTGATCTACGAAGACGCGCTTTACGCTTCCGCGCTGAACACGGTCAGCAACCTCCAGTTTGCCACGGACGAAGTAAAGCTGACGCTCGGCGAAGCCCGCAAGGTGGTGGATCAAATCAACGCCGGCCAGGGCACGGTCGGCAAGCTCGTGAAGGATGAAACCCTCTACAACGAAACCACCGCCTCAATGACAAACCTTCGGGAGATCCTTCAGAAGATCAATCAGGGCCAGGGCTCCGTCGGCAAACTGGTGAACGACCAGGAATTCTATCGCAACGCGAAGCTGACATTGCAGAAGTTGGACAAAGCGACCGAAGGATTGGAGGACCAGGGTCCGCTCAGCGTTCTGGGCATCGCGGTGAACAGCTTGTTCTGAACCACCGCTCAGTTGGATCGGGTGAATCATCCGATCCGCGCTTAATCCGCATCAAGCCATCGCCGGCCTGCCGGACCGCCCACCCGATCTGGCTGGCGCTGCATGGCCTCATTCACCGTACAGATGACTTAAAATCCCCCCCGGTCAGCTCACACCCGCCGGAAACGAGTTCAACACTCCGCGTTTTTGGAAATGCAGTTTCGAACTTCGGGCCGGCCGGCCCGCAATCGATCCAACCCGATGAGTAGGCGGCGCGCTCTACGAAGTCGGTCCTGAATACTTCGGTGCGTCCAGGCATCCCGCTGTACGGCTGGTGGCCCAGCGAAAGGACTCATCGCCTCCCGGCCGACGCACGCTCTTTAAGGACGGGCTTGCGCTCCGGGATCGCACTGGAAACATCGGGAGCGAACTTGAGAGTCGATTCGGAAAAACCGGCAGTGCACGCAACTCCGCAGCCCCGGACGCGCACGCATCGAATCCGCGGATTTGACCCGCGCGGGTGCGCGATAGTGAACCGTCACCGCTGGTGACCGTGAACTCCACCCCCATCGGGGCTCCCCGGATAACACCAGAGCCGGTTCCTGTTTGTAGCAGCCACCTCGGTTTTCCAGCGGTCCAATGGAACGTAAGCAACCGACCCGTCAAACGCAGCCTGAATGCCGCCATTCCGATGGCGGGTGCTGACGCCTTCGCCAGGCCAGTTGGCCCCGTCGTTGAAATAGTCCGGGTGACGCTCGTCCGTTTCCCAAAAGGCGCAGTCGCCGGGCTGCAGCGAAGCCAGTTTTGCCGGCGGGTACCGGCTGAAGTCGTAGCCCACCACCGCACCATTCATGGCGTAGCTGGAAAGCTGCTGAGGGCGTTCGCCATAGGTGAGCGCGGCGGGATCGTCCATGGGGCAGACATAGAGTTTTGCGTTCAACAATGTGTTCCAAAACAACCCCGTTTCCACGCGCAACGCGTTCGTCGCGACCATTCTTGGCGTGTAAAGCCAGCCCGCTCTTTCGCCGAAGCTGTCATCCCAATTTGGCGGCGGCAAAACGTCCCGGTTTTCTGACGCGTAAAGGTGCGTCGCCGTGATGATCTGCTTGAGATTGTTCACGTCCGATGTTTTCGCGGCCTGATTCTTTGTCTTGCTCAAGGCTGGCAGCAGCAGCGCGGCCAGGATTCCGAGGATGGCGATGACCACCAGCAACTCGATGAGCGTCAAGCCGCGGCGCCAGGGACGATTTCGGCAGGGTTTCATGCGTCTCAGCGGGCTTTGTCGATGACGAGAATCTCGACCGGGATTCGTGCCGGTACCAATTCAAGTCCCAGTTCGTTCATCAGGGCGCGCTTCAGTCCTTCCGGGTTGTCGCGATACTTGGTTTCCGGCCATCGGAGATCCATTCTGAAGCGGCCGGTGATGCCGGTTTGATCGACAACCGGTGTTTTGAAGTAAACCTCCAGATGGGTGGCCAGTCCCTCAAAACGGTCGCCAGTGCCGAGAGGCGCATCGGAGGTGTGAAACTCGCCTTCCTTCATGTAGGCATCGGATTTCCCGAGGAACGCCGGTTTGAATCCGGGCGCGTCCTTGCGGCGGGCTTTCAGCAGGAGAACGTCCCGTTCCTCCCGCACGATACGGCCGACCAACCCCAGCTTGTTCTCAAGCTCCCGCTGCAATGCTTCACGCGATCCCTGCGGAAGCGTGGCGACGAAATCGAACCGGTTCGTCGGCTCGTCGAAGGAGAAACGTGTTCTGCCGACCGGGATACCGTAGGCACAGGCGGCAATGACCTTCGCGCGCGCATTCGCGCCAACCCATTTTCCATCCGAGCCCGCGTTCCAATTGACCCATTGCGACGTGAATTCCGTGGGGAGAATCCTGAGCAGCGGAGGCAATCGATCGACTTGATGCGGTGCCATGTTCTTGTTTGAGCGCCACAGCTTCTGGTTCCTCGCTTCGACTTTCTGCTCAATCACGACGGTGGCGGTGCCCACGGTCAGCAACAGACAGGTTGCCGCCACGATGCCGGTTTTCATCTTCGTCCATGCCATAATCTCCAAAGCTCCTTTCGTGAGGGTTAAAACAGACGTGGAAACGGCCGCGCCCTTTGCAGCACCAAGGGCCGAGATGGAACCCGCCAGAGCGGCCGGCGCGGCCTGAACCGAGTTTGCCGCCATCAGCCCGCCGAGAGCTGCCGCCGTGGAGGCGATGCCGCGTTTCAGCAAGAACACTCTCAGCTTCTCAAGCGCTCGACCGACCCTCATTTTCGCGGCGTCTTCCGTGACCCCGATCATCGCACCGACTTCCTTGAAATTCCGGCCTTGAAAGAAACGAAGGATGACTGCGTCATGATCCTTCTTTCCCAGTTGCGCCAGGGCGTCGTCCAACAGCGGTGCGATCTGGTTCCAGTTCTGATCGGATGGATTGTCACCGGTGTTATCCAAGGAACGTTGCATGTGCGCCTCCTGTTCACGGCGCTGGCGCCGCTGTCGGATGGTGAGGGCGTTCGCGCTGACATGGCGTGTGGTCCGGCAAAGCCAGCCGCCCAGGATCGTTTCGTTCCCCAATGACTCCGCCTTGCGCGCCAATATGACGAACACGGCCTGCGTGATTTCTTCGGCCAAGTGCGGGTCACGCACCTGCCTGAGCGCGATCGAATAAACGAGATTGACGTGGCGGGACACCAGCGTCGCAAAAGCCTCCTCGGAATTCTGCCGGGAGTAAGCGCGCAACAGTGCCAGGTCCTCACTCATTCACCTGACATATTTACGGCTAATCGAAAAGGTAACAGGATATTTTCAGCGGACTCCCAGGACCGCCCGTATGCGTCAGGCGACAGTCCGGCCATCGCAGGCACCCCATCAACGGAAGCCTGTCCAGAAAGCGAAACAGGACAGGCATTGTCACCTGTCCTGTTCGCGAAACAAACTGGAATCGCCTGCTTACGGCAGATCGGTGTGGCCCATCAGGTAGCGATCGCACTCGCGGGCCGCACCACGGCCTTCGTTGAAGGCCCACACAACCAGGCTCTGACCACGGCGGCAATCGCCGGCGGCGAACACGCCCTTGATGTTCGTGTGGTATTTCTCGAAGTCGGCCTTCACATTGGAACGCGGATCGCGTTCGATCTTCAAGTCGTCGAGCAGAGGCTGTTCGGGCCCGAGGAAACCCATCGCCAGCAACACCAGCTGCGCAGGCAAAACTTTCTCGGTTCCGGGAACATGCTTGGGCATGAACTGACCCTTGTCGTTGCGTTCCCACTGCACCTGGACCGTATGCACGGCCTTCACGTGGCCATTCTCGTCGCCCTCGAACTTCGTGGCGGTCGTGAGATAAACGCGCGGATCAGCGCCGAACTTGTCCGCCGCTTCTTCCTGGCCGTAGTCCATGCGATAAACCTTAGGCCATTCGGGCCACGGATTGTCCTTCGCGCGGTCCATCGGCGGCTTGGGCAGAATCTCCACCTGCACGAGGCTCTTGCAGCCGTGACGAATCGAAGTGCCAACGCAATCCGTTCCGGTATCGCCACCGCCGATGACAACGACATCCTTGCCTTCGGCAGAAATGTATCCGCCGTTCTTGTGCTGGTTGAGCACGGCGCGGGTGTTCTCGGTCAGGAACTCCATCGCGAAACGGATTCCCTTCAGTTGACGGCCTTCGATCGGCAGGTCGCGCGGCTTCGTGGCGCCGGTGCAAAGCACAACGGCATCGAAATCTTTGAGCAGCTGTTCCGCCGGAAGATTCTTCCCAACTTCGGTATTGCAGACGAATTTGACGCCTTCCTTTTCGAGAACAGCCAGGCGGCGCAGCACGACTTCGTTCTTGTCGAGCTTCATGTTCGGAATGCCATACATGAGCAGGCCGCCGGGGCGGTCGGCGCGTTCGAACACGGTGACTTCGTGGCCAGCTTTGTTGAGCTGGGCAGCGGCGGAAATTCCGGCAGGGCCTGAGCCGACAACGGCGACTTTCTTTCCCGTGCGCTTCTTCGGCGGCTCCGGAACGATCCAGCCGTTCTCCCAACCCTTTTCAGCGATCGAATATTCGATGTTCTTGATCGTGACGGGCGGGTTGTTCATGCCGAGCACGCAGGAGCCTTCGCAAGGCGCGGGGCAGACGCGTCCGGTGAACTCGGGGAAATTGTTCGTCTTGTGCAGGCGGTCGAGCGCTTCCTTCCACAGACCGCGATAGACGAGGTCGTTCCATTCCGGAATCAGATTGTGAATCGGGCAGCCGCTGGCCATGCCGCTGACGAGCTGGCCGGTGTGGCAGAAGGGAATGCCGCAATCCATGCAGCGCGCGCCCTGTTTGCGGAGGTCCGCCTCGGGCATGTGAAGGTGAAATTCCTTCCAGTCGGCAATGCGCTCCTTGGCCGTCCGATCCTTCGGCAGCTCGCGCAAGTATTCGAGAAATCCAGTGGGTTTGCCCATGTCAGTTTTAGGTTCTAAAGTTGGCTCCTGAAGTTGTGCATCACCGCGGAGACGCGGAGACGCGGAGCATGCGAGGAGACGACCTTGGAGAATTTCTCAAATCCTCCGCGTCTCCGCGTCTCCGCGGTTAAAGAAGAGCAAGCGTGCATCATCCGCCCCCCACCCGTGCCACATCGCGGACGTTGGCTTCGAACGCGGCCATGATGGCTTCGTCGCCGCTGAGACCGCTGGCTTCAGCTTTCTTGAGCTCGGCGAGCACACGGCCGTAATCGTGCGGCAACACCTTCACGAACTTCGGCACGTAATTCTTCCAGTCCGCCAGAATCTTCGCCGCGCGTTCGCTCCGGGTGTAGGTCTGATGCCGTTGAATCAGCTTCCAGACCTGCTCGATTTCGTCAGCGTCTTCGAGCTTCTTGAGCCCGACCATTTCCATGTTGCAATGGCTGGCGAAATCACCGGCTTCGTCGAGCACGTAGGCCACGCCGCCGGACATGCCGGCCGCGAAGTTGCGTCCCGTCTTGCCGAGCACGATGACTTTGCCGCCGGTCATGTATTCGCAACCGTGGTCGCCAACGGCTTCCACGACCGCACTCACGCCGGAGTTGCGGACGCCGAAGCGTTCGCCGGCCATGCCGCGCACGTAAATCTCACCAGCCGTCGCACCGTAGAGCGCGACATTGCCGATAATGATGTTATCTTCCGCGACAAAGGTTGAACCTTTCGGCGGATAGACAATCAGCTTGCCGCCGCTCAGGCCCTTGCCGAAATAGTCGTTTGCGTCGCCTTCGAGTTCCTGCGTCATTCCTTTCGGAACAAACGCGCCAAAACTCTGGCCCGCGCTGCCGTTGAACTTGAGCTGAATGGTGTCTTCGGGCAATCCAGCCGCGCCGTATTTCTTGGTGATCTCGCTGCCGGTGATGGTGCCGACGACGCGGTTCACGTTGATGATCGGGAACTCGGCTTTGACCTTCTCGCCGCCTTCGATCGCCGGTTTGCAGGCGTCGAGAATCTTCGTCAGGTCGAGCGACTTTTCGAGGCCGTGGTCCTGGTCCATCTGGCGGAAACGTCCGACTTCCGGCCCAACTTGCGGCTGATGCAGGATCGGACTCAGATCAACACCATTCGCCTTCCAATGATCAATTGCCTTGGATGCGTTCAGACGATCTGTGCGGCCGATCATTTCTTCGATCGTGCGGAAGCCGAGCTTGGCCATGATTTCGCGCAGTTCTTCGGCGATGAACTTCATGAAATTCACCACGTGAGCAGGATCGCCGGCAAAACGTTCGCGCAACTGCGGATTCTGCGTCGCAACGCCCACCGGACACGTGTTCAGATGGCAGACGCGCATCATGATGCAACCGAGCACCACGAGCGGCGCGGTTGCAAAACCGAATTCTTCAGCGCCGAGCAGTGCGACCACCGCCACGTCGCGACCGGTCTTCAACTGGCCGTCCGTTTCAACGTAAATGCGGCTGCGGAGATTGTTCAACACAAGCGTCTGGTGCGTTTCCGCCAGGCCGAGTTCCCAAGGTCCGCCTGCGTGTTTGATCGAGGACAACGGCGAAGCGCCGGTGCCACCGTCATGACCGCTGATGAGAACAACGTCCGCGTGCGCTTTCGCCACACCGGCGGCGACCGTGCCGACGCCGACTTCTGCGACCAGCTTCACGCTGATGCGCGCGTGGCGGTTCGAGTTCTTCAGGTCGTGAATCAACTCGGCCAGGTCTTCAATCGAGTAAATGTCGTGATGCGGCGGAGGTGAAATCAGTCCAACGCCAGCCGTCG
>CAMLLE010000168.1 GCA_946480555.1 uncultured Verrucomicrobia subdivision 3 bacterium | reverse complement strand
AAGCCGGTGAATCCGCTTCTGCTCGAAACCTTGGACAGCGGCGGATTGACCGCGGCCAATGCGATCGAACTCTACGCAGGCTCCGGCGGCGGAACTGGATTTGACCTTCAGGAATCCGGTTTCAACTCCGTCCGCTACGTGCGCGTCGATGCAATGCCCGATTCAGACATCGGCGAGATCGA
The DNA here is from genome assembly GCA_946480555.1 of uncultured Verrucomicrobia subdivision 3 bacterium. The sequence goes on along the minus strand of CAMLLE010000168.1, from coordinate 6,666 downwards.
CGCGATCTCCATCGTCAGGCCGCGCCTGCTGGGCGACAGCCTTTCGATTCTGCCAGCGAACATCACGAACAACACCGCGCGACTGGCGTTCCAACAACCCGAATTGAAAAGCGAAACTGCACTGGCGTTTCAATTCACCGCACTCAGTGACCGGGCGCTCGTGTCGGCTCAAACGCTAACCAATCTCGAAGCGCTTGCGGCCATTCCCGCAACTTCGAGGCTTGCGGTCGCGACAGAAGTTGTGCCGCTGGTCGGGACATCGCCAATCGAATTCATGGCGAATCTCACGCTTGGCGCCGGCGGCGGCTATACCGGGAATGGCTCAGACCTGCGAGCAATGCGTTGGGACGGCACAAACTGGAACCCAATTCCATTCACTTATGATTTCCTGACTCGTGCCGCCACGATTTCGGGAATTACGAATGCTACAGCCTTCGCGCTCGTACAGTTCGTCGCACCCGAATTCACAATCCGGCCAGCTCAATCCGGATTTGAATTCGAATTCACGCCCGCGCCGCACTGCCTGCAAGCGCTCGAACGCTCGACGAATCTGGCCCACTGGACGACGTTGACCGCCGTGACGCCGTCCAATCGTGAGCCGGTGACATTGGAAGATCCGACTCCGCCAGCTGAAAAGGCGTTCTACCGGCTGCGATTGGAGATGCCCGGGAAATGAACGGCAAAGCGACAACGCCAATTGCCCCTTGTGGGAGACGACGTGAGGAGTCTCATATTTCCTTCTCCGAAATAAATCAGAGACTCCTCACGTCGTCTCCTACGCTGTGTTGCACCCGACGGTCAGTGAATTCCGTCCCACATGCCATCTTACCCCGATCATGGAAATCAGTTTTCCCTCTCCCCTGGGGTGAGGGGAAACAGCGCGTCATCCGGGCGACGGATTCAACAAAGCTTCACCGCACCCGATTTCCCAACCAGCGGCGGTCGCAGGCCACCGCTGCAATTCGCGGCTTCACGTTGATCGAACTGCTGGTCGTCATCGCCATCATTGCCATTCTGGCCGCGATGTTGTTACCCGCATTGAGTCATTCGAAGGCCACCGCCAAACGCGTCGAATGCGTGAACAACTTGCGACAAATGGGATTCGCGGCCCGACTCTACGTGGATGACAACCACGATTCTTATCCCATCGCTTACTACAGCACCGAGGTGAACGGCGTGACCCATCACATCGCGTGGGACTTCACCACGATTGAAAGCGGCCCCACGCAAACCGTGCCCGGCCTGCTCTGGCAGTCGCAGTCAAATCCCAAAGTGCAGCAATGCCCGTCATTCACCGCCAAGGCGAATGCATCCGATCCATTCACCGGCTACAATTACAACACGAGCTACATCGGCCACGGACAGATGGAGAGCATTCCGGAACCGGCGAAAAGTTCCGCTGTGCGGCAGCCCGTGACGACCGCGTTGTTTGGTGACGGTCAGTTTTCCGCCGGCGCGAACAAGTTCATGCGCGCGCCGTTTTCGAATCCCGGCGACGCCGCGTTCAGCGGCCGTTATTCGGGCACGCAAGGCTTCCGGCACTTGAAGCGCAGCAACACGGCCTTCTGCGACGGGCATGTGGAATCGATGCGCGATCGTTACACCAACAGCGCGAGCGGTTCGCAGAAGATTGCCGCGGGAACGGGATTCCTGTCGGCCGACAACTCGCTCTATGATCTGGAATAACCGCGTGCAAACCACCGTTCAGCTTCCCATTGATCCGAGCCGCTGCCCGTTGTGCGGTGCGCCGAACGATTGTCAGCTTTGCACGCCGCATGCCTACAAAGGCCCGTGCTGGTGCGCGCAACTGGAAGTTTCGCCGGACCTGCTGGCCCAAGTGCCGCCCGGATTGAAGAATCGCGCCTGCATTTGCCGCAAGTGCATCGAAACACATTCATGAGTTCCCACCCGCAACGCATCGTCTGTCTGTCCGCTGAAGCGGCCGACTGGCTCTGCCGGATTGATGCGTGGGATCAGGTCGTGGGCGTCAGTGCATTCTTCAACGCGCCACCGGATGCCGCGCCCAAGCCGTGCGTGAGTGGCTTCAGCTCCGGCCGGATGGACGACATTGTTCGTCTCAAGCCGGATCTCGCGATCACGTTTTCGGATGTTCAAGCCACGCTCGCGGCGGAGCTGATTCAACGAGGAATTCCCGTGATCGCGACCAACCAGCGAACGCTGGCCGAAACGGAATCCACGCTGTCTCTGCTTGCGCGCGTGGTAAACCGGCAATCGCAAGCTGAACCGTGGCTGAAGAAATTCCGCGAATGCCTGGCGCCGGAACCAGCGGCAGGACCGCGCCCAAGAATCTATTTCGAAGAATGGCTTGATCCTCTCGTCAGCGGGATCGGCTGGGTCAGTGAATTGATTGAACGCGCGGGCGGCTGCGATGTGTTCGGACATTTGCGAGCAAAAGCATCGGCGAAGGATCGTGTGATTGAAGCTGAGCAAGTGCGCCACGCGAATCCGGAAATCATCTTCGCGTCGTGGTGCGGACGTGCGTTTCGACCGGAAATCATGACCTCACGCGAGGGCTGGCAGCAGATCGACGCCATTCAGAACGGGTGTGTGTTTGAAATTCCGGCCGAAGACATTCTTCAACCCGGCTTCCGTCTGGTGTTCGGCTACGAACGAATCAAGCAGCACTTGAAAGCCCTGAGCCGGACAATGGATGTTCGCGCAGGACATGAGTTGAAGAGTCTCCAACTCATTTCTCCCGAGAAGTGAGAGAATCCTTACGTCGTCTCTACACGCGGAGATTCGATGTGCATGGAACGACGCGTCCCACCTGCGGCACTTCAAACCTTCCCGGCCGGATTCTTCACTGTTCCCGCAGCCGCCTTCGTTTTGCCCGGCAGGTCTTCGAGCGGATGTTCTTCGTGCTGCCAGTGCTCGGAAACTTTTCCATCCCAGCACGCGAGGTTCACGGGATAAACATCCGGATCGAAAATCACGTGGTAGAAATGCCAGACGATGATCGCCAGGCACGCAAGGATCGCTTCGTAGTAGTGAATCGTCAGCGCCACATCGACCATCCAGCGCGGCAGGAATTGCGTCACATCCATCTTGAACCAGATCATCAAGCCCGTGACGCCCATGATGATCGTGCCCCATACGACAGCCCAATACTCCATCTTCTCGGCATAACCGAACCGGCCGATTCCCGGCTTTACCGGACTCAGTCCGAAGAGGTAACGCACCGAACCGATCACGTCCGAAGCATCTTTCTTCACGGGGAACAAATCCTTCACGAGCTTCCGCCCATCCTTCGTCGCGAGGATGTAAATGATGTGATACGCGCCGACCAGCAGCATGATCACGCCGGCGATGCGATGCACCCAGCGCCGGATCGGTTCGCTGGAGCCCATCAGGTGCGACAACCATGAATCGGGAAACTTCAGCGCGAAGCCGGACACCGCCAGCACAATGAAGCTGATCGCCAGCACCGCGTGCTGCCAGCGTTGAGAAAGATTCATCCGCACGATGGGCCGGCCCGCCGCGCGCAGATGCGCCGAGACCTTTTTGTAAAACAGCAGCCCGTTGTGAATCAGCATTCCCCCGATCACGACGAAGATCATCACCAGGTAAATCTTCCGCACCCACCAGTTCGCCTGGCTGGAAATGTCCGGCGCGCTGGTTTCGGCCTCGATATCCACGTGGATTTTGCTGAGCGCGAACTTCTCCGTCGCGCCCGGATGACACGCCCCGCAGGTCTCAACCAGATGCGCCGGATGAATCATGGAATCAGGATCGTTCGACGGCAGAATCTTGTGATATCCGTGGCAACTGCCGCAGTTGGCCGCCAGCGTTGAGCCATATTTCGCCGCCAGCCCGTGATAGCTGTCGAAGAACGTCCGCACGCGATCCTTTGGCAAATTGTACTTGGTGTTCAGCCGCTCGGACGCATGGCAGTTGCTGCAAATCTCGCGCGAAATCTGCAGGGCGGAACTTTCCTTCAATGTTTGGATTCGATGTTCGGAATGGCAGTCCGTGCAAGTCGGCGCTTCACGTTTGCCCTCCGCAACCGCCTTCCCATGCACGCTCGCGGCGACGTCTTCAACTTCCTTTGTGTGACAAGCGCCGCACGTTTCGCCCAGGCGCGAGAAGTGGAGCGGAGATTCGGGCGAAGTGTGCGGCAGAACGTTGTGAGCATCGTGACAATCTTTGCAGCCCGGAGCCTCGAGATCGCCCCGCTTGGCGGCCAGTGCGTGAACGCTGGCGCCGTAGCTTTCTGTCTGCGCCTGATGGCACGACGCGCAATCCACTTCCTTCGCTGGCACGCTGTCGTCCGGGTGGTCTTTGGTGATGTCACCATGGCAGGCAACGCAGGTGTTTGTGCCGTGCGCGGAGAGGGCGAGCCTGGCTTTATCGACGAAGAGCGAAATCCCCTTTCCTGCTGCGTTGGTTTTGTAGAGCGTTTGATCCGCGTGGCAATCCAGGCAATCGCTATCCTTCAACGCAGCGGAAAAGCTGGAGCTCGGCAGGAAGGTCAGCGCCAGCAGGAGCGCCAACCGAATGGAGGCAATGCTTCGGAAGGCCATAGCAAAACAAAACTGCGCCGGTGCCGAAAAAATCACTCAGCGGCCATTGCCGTTTGCTTCGCAGAAATTGCAGAAAACCGACGCGGGATTTGGAACAGCGCCGACAAGGAAAGTTGAGCCTTGGGTTGAACCGCTGGCGCGGCGGCGTTGTCCGCGTTTTACCAAGCTTTGCTTGAGCGGCTGGAGCTGGGTGAGAATCGGAAGTCACTGAAGCCGCACTTGGACAGGGGAATTGAGGCGGGGCTTTCACAATTATGCGGAGGTCACCGCATTTCAAGCCCGGTCGGCTCACGCACTACACTGAACTGTTTCGCTTCCGAGAGCCTGTCTGAAAAACGGAGCACGGCTGTGTTGGAGATCAGCCGCAGCACGTGAATGATTCAGAATCGCTGGAAAAATCCAAAGCGCTGCGGCTGGTCGAGGACGACACAGCCGCGCTCCGGTGTTTTTCAGACACGCTCTGAGGCGGTTCATTCTTGCCGGTGTTGATACGCGCAGAAAACGCTCTTCATGCGCCGGCCTTTAAAAAGAATCCCCGCTGCTTCTCACTGATCGGGAGGCCGAGCTTGTCCATCACTTGCAGCATGTCCTCCCAGACGCGCCGCTTTTCGCTGATGGCCTGGTTGCGCAGCAGATACGCCGGATGATACGTGGGCATCAGCGGAATGCCGCGATAGGTCTGCCAGTTGCCGCGAAGCTTGGTGATGCCGGCGGTCTTTCCAAGAAGCCCTTCAACCGCGGTGGCTCCAAGCGCGACGAGCACCCTCGGTTTGATGAGATCGATCTGCTCGTGCAGAAACGGAATGCACGTCTGCATTTCCTCGGGGGTTGGTTTGCGGTTGCCGGCGGACTGGCCGGGGGTGTCCGGCCGGCATTTCATGATGTTCGCGATGTAAACCTGCTCGCGGCTGAGGTTCATCGCCTGGATGATCTTCGTCAGCAACTGGCCGGCTTTGCCCACGAACGGCTCACCCTGTTCATCTTCATCCGCACCCGGCGCTTCGCCCACGAACATCAGCCCGGCATCGATGTTCCCCACGCCGAACACGACGTTTTTCCGCGCCGCGGCCAGGTTTGCACATTTCGTGCAGCCGAGAACGCGCTGACGCAATTCAGCGAAGGCCTCGGCCTTGGCGCTGGCTGTCAACGCCGGCGCCGCTCCAGCAGACGCGGTGGAAAGTTCAACCACAGTTGGTTGAGAAACTGGAGCGGGTGCAAAACCTGTCCTGTTCGCCACCGGACGGGCCGGAACACTGGCAGCTGAAAGAACTGCCGCAGCGGGAACACGCGCTGGCGCAGCCGGTTTCGATTGTGAAAGCGCGGCGAGCTTGTCCGGCGAGATCGAAACAAAACGCGCGCCGCGCGCCTTCAAATCCTGAAGATGCTGAATCGTGGCTTCGAGCAGTTCGTGGTACGCGTCGGACATGGCGGGAATCTTAATCGGCGCGCAGGCAACTGCACGGAGTTTCTGCTTCAGCCAAAAGCGCCAGCAAGTTCATCCCGCAAAATCCGCACGAAGCCCGAGAGCTTCGGTGAGGGATTTTCAGATGACCCGCGAATCGCAGACACCGGTGGGTTTCATCGTGGCTCAAGTCTATAGCGTTTCTCCAAATTCATTTCCGGATCATCTCACCGCGGAGGCGCAGAGGCGCGGAGGAAGCCCTATTTTGATTGCTCCGCGTCTCCGCGTCTCCGCGGTTGTCGGAAATTTCTTCTGGTAACCGCTCTAATCCAATTCATCTGAGTTGCCTTGTGTGGAGCCGCCCTGCAAAGAAAAACGGCGATCGATGGATCGCCGTTTTCAGAAGCTTTTCTGGATATTTTATTGCCCCAGAAACACCGGCTTCAGATGCCGGTCGAAAAGGTTGCCGGTCACGTTGCGCGCGATGGTGGTTTCGCAGCGGCGCACCAGATCGAGGTAAGTGGCGCCCTTCTTCGCTGCGATCTTGAACCCGACATGCAGCAGCTGGCGGACGTGCGCGTTGAAATGCGGCGACTTTTGGTCGTGCCGGACTGCGGCCGCAAACCGCGCGGCATCCCAGTTCGCAATTTCCTGCGGCGACGGCAGCTTCGAACGATCGATGTCGATCACCGTCGCATAGGGCGCGCACAGTTCGTCGATGTG
>CAMLLE010000167.1 GCA_946480555.1 uncultured Verrucomicrobia subdivision 3 bacterium | reverse complement strand
GACCTGTTGCAGCACCGAAGGATCAACCAGCGACACGAAACCCGGTCCGGCGAAAACATCCCAGGACCTGGGCTATTCCGCGAACGACGTGAGCAGCGTGCCGGACGGCGCCAACCTGGGATTGGGGTGCGGCAATCCGCAAGCGATCGCCTCCCTCAAACCAGGCGAGACCGTGCTCGATCTGGGCTGCGGCGCGGGATTCGATGCGTTCCTTGCATCCAAAGCCGTCGCCGCTTCCGGCAAAGTCATCGGCGTGGATATGACGCCCGAGATGATCAGCAAAGCGCGGAAGAACAAAACCAGGGGCGATTACGGCAACGTCGATTTCAGGATCGGCGAAATCGAAAACCTGCCGGTTGCGAACGAAACCGTGGATGCGATCATCTCGAACTGCGTGATCAATCTTTCGCCGGACAAACCTCGCGTGTTCGCGGAAGCCTTCCGCGTGTTGAAACCGGGCGGACGTCTGGCGATCTCGGATGTAGTTGCACTGGCGCTAATTCCTGATGCGCTGCGGAAAGATTTCGAGCTTTACACGGGCTGTGTCGCTGGCGCGTCGCTGATTTCCGATCTGCGAACGATTCTCCAGCAGACCGGGTTCACGGAGATTCGGATCACACGCAAGGGCGAGAGCCGTGAGATCATTGAGCAATGGTTTCCCGGAAGAAAGCTGGCAGACTATGTGGCGTCTGCCACCATCGAGGCCATCAAGCCGGCAAACTGATGAACCCGACGCTGGAACATATCTGGCATGAATTCGCAGCGAAGCTGGGTCAGTTTATCCGCGCAAGGGTATCTGACCCGGCCACTGCGGACGACATTCTCCAGGACGTTTTCGTGAAAATTCAAAAGCGCCTCGGCCAGTTGCAGGATCCCGCGCGACTGGAAAGCTGGCTCTACCTGATCGCGCGCAACGCCATCATCGATCACTACCGGACCCGAAAGGAAACCGTGGAAGTTCCGGAGACCTTGCCCGCCGAAGCCGCCGAGAACGATCCTGAGGTGGAAGGCCTCAAAGCCGCATTCCGGCGGATGATCTACAGCCTGCCGGAGCCGTATCGGGATGCGATCGTGCTGACGGAACTGGACGGGTCGACTCAGCAGGAACTGGCGGACCGGCTCGGCATTTCGCTTTCGGGCGCGAAGTCCCGCGTCCAGCGCGGCCGCGCTCAACTCAAGCAGATGCTGAGCGAATGCTGCACGTTTGAGTTCGACCGCCGCGGATCCGTGATCGGATGCGCACCGCGCGCCGAAGGCGGGTGCGGGGAATGCGGCGGCAACGGTGGCAACGGCGGGAATGCTTCACGGCAGGATCAAGTTCCGGCTCAGAAGCTGACAAGGCCGTGATGCGGAAACAGTTGCTGCACAGCAGCACATTCCTGCCTCCCCCATGGTGGGCGGAGCTGCCGCTCCGCCCATTCATTTGCATCAGCGGAAAGCGTTAAACTGGTTTCAATGCGGCGCTAGCCAGCCCTACGACGTACATCGTATTGTTCGCCGGCAGCTCGCTGGGGTTACATCAACGCGCTCCATGTTCTGGACCATAAGCAGAGTTGGAGCGCCAACAAAACAGAAAAAAAGCCCCCATGAACAAGACCCTAACATCCTGCATTGTGGCACTCGTCGCATCAGGAGCCACATCCACGCATGCCGCAACCATCCTCGCATCAGACGGCGACGGCAACGTTTACGGCGATGCTGCCGGGCTGGCGATTGACTTCGATTCCAGCAGCGCGACGCTCGCGGATTGGACGCCGGACCTCATCGGCGGCTTGAGTTACTCGCTGAATTCGGTCTCGGTCCGGTATGGCAGTTCGGAGCTGGTGGCAGACGACAAGTATCTCGGCGTGTACACCGGATTCAACAGCGGGATCCTCTCAGGTTTCCTGGGCACATCCGCAAACGCCATCGACTTCACCTCGGCCACTCCCGGGAGCTGGCAGCAGTTCAACTTCAGCGGCATCAGTCTTACGGTGGATTCGACCGTCGGTTCCGGCTCGGGCCTGCTCTACTTCGTTTATCAGACGTCCACGGCCGACCGTTCAGGCCAGGGGACCGAGACCACGGTACAGACGCAACGTTTCAACGGGGAAACCGGAAACATGGCCGCCACGCTTTCCAGCATCCTGGCATTCGGCACAGCGCAGGCGGCGCGCTCGCCGGAGTATCAGGCAACGTTGACGCCGGTTCCGGAGCCATCGACATTTGCCCTGGCAGGTGTGTCTGCGGCCGCTCTGTTGGCCCGACGCCGCTCCAGATAAGGTCAATTCACAGAGATTCGGTTTGATCACCGCGCCTGACATCAGGCGCGGTTTCCTTGTTTGGAGGGATGCTTTGCGGAACTGCGTCTGGACGACCCGGTGGGACGCTCAATCTTGTTCAGGTTGCGCTACAATCAAACTCCGGGAACCTCCCCTCTTCCATTTGGGCGCAACGGCGTGAGAGTATGGGATGGACGAGACGTACCGGATTGAAACGGATTCGATGGGCGACATGCGGGTGCCGGCAGACGCGCTCTACTCGGCGCAAACGGCCCGGGCGGCCGGGAACTTTCCCATCAGCGGATTGCGGTTCCCGCGCGTTTTCATCCACGCCCTTGGCTTGATCAAGAAGCACGCCGCCGCCACGAACTTCACACTCGGGCTGATTCCAGAAAATATTTCGTGGGCGATCCAAAAGGCCTCGCAGGAGGTGGTCGAGGGACGTTGGGATAGCCAGTTCGTCGTGGATGTCTTCCAGACCGGATCGGGAACTTCGACAAACATGAACGCAAATGAGGTCATCGCGAATCGTGCCATCGAGATTCTCGGTGGCCAGCGCGGCGACAAATCCGTTCATCCCAACGATCATGTAAATCGCGGCCAATCGAGCAACGATGTCATCCCCACCGCCATTCAACTCGCCGCCCTGAACGCAATCTCGGCCCGGCTTCTGCCCTCGCTGGACGAATTGCACTCGGCGCTGGATGAAAAGGCGCGGGCGTTTCACAGCGTCTTGAAAACCGGTCGCACGCATTTGCAGGATGCGACACCCATCCGCCTCGGTCAGGAATTCAGCGGCTATGCGGCGCAGGTGCGTCACACGACGGACGCGCTTCGGGGCGCGGCAGAAAGGCTGGCCCGATTGCCGCTGGGCGGGACCGCCGTTGGGACAGGCATCAACACGCATCCGGAGTTCGCGCGTCGAACGATCGCCGGCCTTTGCGCAGAAACGAACCAGCCACTGAGCGAAGCGGAAAATCATTTCGCCGCCCAGGCGGGAATCGAACCGCTGATCAGCACGAGCGGCGCGCTGCGATTGCTCGCCGTCTGCCTGATCAAGATTGCGAACGATATTCGCTGGCTCGGTTCCGGACCGCGCTGCGGCCTTGGTGAATTGAAGCTTCCTGCCACGCAGCCCGGCTCATCCATCATGCCGGGCAAAGTGAATCCGGTGATGTGTGAAATGCTGATCCAGGTCGGCGCGCAGGTGATCGGGAACGACGCCACGATCGCGTTCGCGGGTACGTTTGGAAACTTTGAGCTGAACACCATGCTGCCAGTCACTGCGCACAATCTGCTCCAATCGATCGAACTCCTGGCCAACGGGAGCGACGTATTCGCACGACGCTGCGTGGCCGGACTGGAGGCGAATCGCGAACGTTGTGAAGGCAACATCGAGCTAAGTCTCGCCATGGGCACAAGCCTCGCACCAGTAATTGGCTACGATCGCGCCGCGCAAATCGCGAAGACTGCTTACGAAACCAACCGAACGGTCCGGGAAGTGGCGTTGGAAATTTCCGGGCTCAATAAGAGCGAACTGGACCGTCTGTTGAATCCCATGAATGCGACGCAACCAACGGCTTCGTAACGGAGAGTTGAAAACCCGCGGCAAAGCAGACCCGAAAATCCACACACACGGACATCCCGACTGAATTCAGGGCGCGTATTCGTACGGCCCGAGATCCGGCGCGGGACCGTTGAACGGGATTCCCACATCCAGACCTTTGTCGATGAGGTCGCTCCCGGCGATGAGCCGCGCGAATCCGGACGGGAGACTGCCGTCCGCATTTCGCGGCGCTTTGGCCGCCGCTTCGGCGAGGCTGACGTAGTCCGCGCTGTTCGCCGTCACAACCAGATTCCAGCTGTTGTTCTGCTGCACGGCATTGTTGTCCTCGATGAATCCGCCGCCATTCGTTCCCGAACGCGGGATGCTGACGTTGTTTCGAAACACGTTCTGCTTCCCGGAATTCAGCGCGCCTTCCATGAAGTAGTTGTATCCGCTGTTCCCGTTCGCGAACGACAGGCAGTTCATCACCATCAGCCCGTCCTTGTGACTGTTCTGCGTGAAGCCATTCACCTTGTGGCCAAACGCGATGCAGTTCCATGCGTAATGCGTTCCGTAGGAATCTCCGCCAGCGCCGTTGCCGCCGAGCTTGAATCCGTTTCCATTGCCCTGTGCCACGCCGCTCTTCCACGTCCAGCAGTTGCTGATCACAATGCTGTAATCCGTTTCGAACAAGTCCCATCCATCATCTGAATTCTCCCAGGCGCGGCAGCCGTGAAAGGAAATGCCTTTGCCGCAATGCATCTTCGCGGCGAAGCCGTCGGCGTCGCCGCCGTTGCTGTCGGAATCGTAGTTCAAATACGAATCGCAGTTGATCACCTCCACATACGCAGCGAGCATCCCGCCGGGGTTTTCATCGTCGTGGCCAAATCCGATCTGCAGGCCGGTATCGCCGTTGTGATGGAAAACGCATTGCTCGAAACGGTGATGACTGCCTTCGACCTTGATGGCGTTGTCGCCGGCGTAACAGATTTCAAGCCCTTTGACCTCCCACCAGTTGCCATTGGTGGTGATGAGAATGCCGCGATGGGACGCGCCATACGGCTGGCCTGTGAAATTCAACACTGGCTGCTCCCCGGGATAGGACAGCAACTGGATGGGAAAGCCCGAACTGCCGGAACGTTCGATGCGAATCGTGGAAGTGTAAGAATGCGTCCCGCCGCGGATGTAAATGATCGTTCCGGGCGCGGCCACGGAGATCGCCTTGGGAACCGTCGCGAAAGGCGCGCCCAGCGTTCCGGGATTGCTGTCACTGCCGTTCGTGGCCACGTAAAAGGTCGTATTGGTTGGCGGCGGCAAAACCGTCAGCATGCCAACCACGCTGGTGCGCGAACCGTAATGGTTCGTTACGACGACCGAATACGCACCGGCGAGATTCGTTTGCACGTCCGGCAGAACAAGTGACGCATTCGTCGCATTCGCCAGCGGAGCGTTGGTGTTGAAATACCACTGGAACCGCAACGGCGGCGTGCCTGTCGCTGTGACTGCAAATGTGGCGGATTGACCTTCAATCACGGAAAGGTCCTCCGGCTGAAGAGTGATAACCGGCGCCGCTGGCGGTGCGCTCGTGACGGTCAGCCACGCGACCTCGCTGGTGGCGCTGCCGGCAACATTTGTCACGATCGCAAAGTAGCCGCTCCCGCTCTGATCCATCTCCACATTCGCCAGCGTGAGCGTGGCGTTGGTTTTGCCGGGCAAAAGCAGATTGGGACTTTGATACCATTGATAGCGCAACGGCGCGCTGCCCGAGGCGCCGACTTCAAACCCAACCGTCGCGCCCTCGTGAACCGCGCGGGCATCCGGCTGATTGGTGATGCTGGGTGCCACCGGGATTTCGGGAAGGTCGCCCACCTGCAACCGAAAGAACTGCTGCGCGTTCCCGGCTTGAACAGAATTGGTGACAATGAAATTTCCGGCCGCATCGAAGGCATTCGTCGCCAGCAACGTCCAGCTGCCCGACAGATTGCTCGCCGTCAGCACGCCGAAAATCGAATTCGCATTTCCATTCGTGCCGCGAAGCGCGAAGGCGTTCGATGTCATCCACGCTTCGGTCACCACCGGCTGCAACGGCGGCAACACCGGTCCACCCGGCGGCACGGCGTCCGCCCAGTTCGTCGCGATGCGGACTTCATCCAAGTAAAGCGTCGGACCCGAACCGCTGATGGCGTAAATGCCGAAATAGGGAATCGAAGCAGCATTGTTCCCGCCGGTTGCCGTCGCGTCCGGATCCGGAGCTGCGTTCGCGCCGAAAGTTGCGCTGGAAGGATCGACCCAAAGATCAGCTTGGTCCGCAGCTGTTCCGGTGAACGTGTAGCGCAGCACAATGAGATGCGTGCCGCTGCCAATCGCCACGCTCTCCACCGGCGCGCTGCCCTTCTTGGCAATCCCAACCGAACCATTCGCGACGAAGAATCCCAGCTGCGGGCTGGAAGGTTGCGAAGTGGAACTGTCGAGATAGGCGACGAGCTTCGGCGTGCCCGGAGCGCTGGGCGCGCTCAGGAGGAATGATGCATACAGCGTTCCACCGTTCACCGCCGGGAACTGGACCAGACTCCGCCGCGCCGTGCCGCTCGGCGTCCATTTCAATCCCGCACCGGACGCAGGGGCGAAGCCAGAAGGCGCGAGGAGGCTGGCTTGTGCGGTCACATACAATTCCGCGCCGCCGTTGCCGCCGGCATCCCAAACACCCGCTCCAACGCTGAAGAGGTTGCCCGTCGCATAGGAAAAATGGTCGGCAAACGGCAAAGTCTGCACTGCGCCGACGGCGATGTGCGAGGCGGTAAACAGCGCCGCAAGAATCGGGAATTTCATGTGGTGATGAGACGTTTGGCTCCGCAACATTGGACCACCAGTGCGATGGCATCTGAACCGGGGTTCCATTGCAGTTTCTCGAGATGCAAAGCTGATAACAGTCCGCCGCCGCGACGTCAGGAAGCCACGTCTGCAAATCCAGTTGAAAAAAGGGAACGCAAAGGAAGTCCCGGGCAGCGCGCTGTCGAGCGCCAGCGGCTGGCAATTCTCAAT
>CAMLLE010000166.1 GCA_946480555.1 uncultured Verrucomicrobia subdivision 3 bacterium | reverse complement strand
GGCTGACATGGAGCCGGCTTCCAGCCGCGCGGACCCGGCTCGAAGGTTCCCAGCGTTTCGATCTTTCCAAGGAGGCGCTCTCGCTGCGGCGCCACATTCCGGGCGGCTGGAAGCCGGCCCTCCACGGCAGGCAGAAATGCTTGCCGCTACAGCCGCAGCCGGATCGAGAGGTTCTCCAGTGGCAGCGAAGCGTTGTTGCTCATTTCTGTTGTGACTTTTCCCAGGCGTTGCCGCTAATCTCCGCCGAGCTATGTCGTTCCTGAATGAAATTGAGCCGTTGAAGCAGTCCGCGCTGGCTGAATTGAAAGCCGCGCCTGATCTCGCCGCCCTGGAGCAGACCAAAGGCGCATGGATTGGTGCGAACGGGAAATTCACTGCGCTGATGAAACAGCTCGGCACCTTGCCGAAGGAAGAGAAGCCCGCCGCCGGCAAGTTGATCAACGCTGCGAAAAGCGTGCTCGAATCTGCCTTGGCCGAACGCCGCGGCGAACTGGAACTCAAAGCCGCGCTGCCCAAGGAACCGACTGATTTCACCCTGCCCGGTCGCCGCCGCGTGCTCGGGAAATTGCATCCGCTCACGCAAACGACAGAAGACATCGTTCGCAGTTTCCGGAAAATAGGCTTTGTCGTGGCCGACGGTCCTGAGATCGAGGACGAGTATCATTGCTTTGATGCGCTGAACACTCCGGCGGATCATCCCGCGCGCGACACGCAGGACACGTTTTATTTGGGCGACGCGAAACCCGGAACTCCGAACCCGAAGCAATTGCTGCGAACGCACACCTCATCCGTTCAGATCCGCGTGATGAAATCGCAGCCGCCGCCGGTGCGAATCATCGTCCCGGGCCGTGTCTATCGTCGCGATAACGCCGACGCCACGCACAATCCGACATTCCAGCAGGTGGAAGGCCTGTATGTGGACAAGGGCGTGACGGCTGCGGATTTGAAGGGGACCGTCGAGTTCGTCTTTCGCGAGTTGATGGGCAGCGATGTGAAGATTCGCTTTCGCCCGCACTACTTCAGTTACACGGAGCCGAGTTTCGAAATCGATTTCACCAGTTCGCTCGTGAAGAAGATGGGCAAGGATTGGCTGGAGATTGCCGGCTGTGGCATGGTGCATCCGAAGGTGTTCGAGAATGTCGGTTACGATCCGGAGGCCTGGACTGGCTGGGCTTTTGGTTTCGGCATCGAGCGCATTGCGATGATTCGTTATGGAATCAACGACATCCGGCTGTTCTACGAAAACGACCTTCGCTTTCTTCGGCAGTTCTGAAGTTTAAGGGCGGAGACGCCAACGGAGCGTGGGTCCGGGTTCGTTGACACCCCAAAAACCCGCTGTTAGCTTTCGAACTCTTTGCGATGGAATACAAAGATACATTGAACCTTCCGCGCACCGATTTCCCGATGAAGGCCGATCTGGTCACGCGGGAACCGGAACGCTTGAAGAAGTGGCAGGCTGCCGGGCTTTACGAAAAAATCCAGGCGCAGCGCGCAGGCGACCCAAAGTTTGTGCTGCACGATGGCCCGCCGTTTGCCAATGGCGATGTCCACATCGGCACTGCGCTGAACAAGATTCTCAAGGACGTCATCATCAAGTACAAGACGCTCCGTGGCTTCAGTGCGCCTTACATTCCGGGCTGGGATTGCCACGGGCTGCCCATCGAGTTCAAGGTCTCGCAAGAGATGCGCAAAGCCGGGGACACGAGCGCCGACGCGGCGTCCATCCGCAAAGCGTGTGAAGCTTATGCGCGCAAATACATCGACATCCAGCGCGAGCAATTCAAGCGGCTCGGCGTGCTGGGAGATTGGGAGAATCCGTATCTCACGCTGAACAAGGAATACGAAGCTGACGAACTGCGCCTGTTCGCGGACATCGTCGCGCAGGGATTTGTCTATCGTGGGAAGAAGCCGGTTTACTGGAGCATTCCGTGCCGCACGGCGCTGGCGGAAGCCGAGGTGGAATACGCGGATCACGTCAGCCAGAGCGTTTTCGTGAAGTTCCCGGTGGTTGGCCAGCCAAAGACGTTCATCGTCATCTGGACGACAACGCCCTGGACTTTGCCTGCGAACCTGGCAGTGGCTTACAACGAAAAGCTGCAATACGTTAAAGCCACCGTTGGCGGCGAACAGTTCATTCTCTTTCGCGGCCTTCTCCCCGCCGTCGCTGAGAAGTGCGGGTGGACCGAGTATCAGGAGACGCCGTTCCCCGCGGAAGAACTCGCGAAGCTGCAATACGCGCATCCCTTCTGCAAACGCATCGGCAAAGCGTACGCTGCGGATTTTGTCACGAGCGATACGGGAACGGGCTTCGTCCACATCGCGCCTGGCCATGGCCTCGAAGATTACGGCCTTGGCATGAAGACCGGATTGCCGATCTATTCGCCGGTCGACGACGATGGGCGGCTTGCGCTCACGAATGATCTTCCTGTTGAGGAGCAGATGCCGGCCGAGATGGTGGGCAAGTCGATCCTCGAGAAGCATGGCAAGAGCGACGCGAATGAAGCGGTGCTGCACGAGTTGCGCGTTCGCCAGGCGCTGTTGCATCAGGAGAATTATCACCACAGCTATCCGCATTGCTGGCGCAGCAAGACGGCGGTGATCTTCCGCGCGATGGATCAGTGGTTTATTCGCATTGATCATGTAGGAGACGATGTAAGGAGTCTCACTTCAAAATCGGGGAAAGATCAGAGCCTCCTCACGTCGGCTCCTACCTTCCGCAATCGAGCCCTTGCCGAAATCGATCGTGTGAAGTGGATTCCCGATTGGGGCGTGAACCGCATCAAAGGCGCCGTTCAGACCCGTCCCGACTGGTGCATTTCACGCCAGCGCACGTGGGGCGTGCCGATCCCGGCGTTTTACGATGCGAAAGGCGAACCAATCCTGGACGCACAGATTGTCCGCAATGCCGCGGACCTGATCGAGAAGCACGGTTCGAACGTGTGGTTCGAAAAATCTGCCGCTGAACTTTGGTCGCTGGTGAAGCCGAACGACTGGAAAGGCGCCGATGCGGTTGCGAAATCCAACGACACGCTCGACGTCTGGATCGATTCCGGTTCGTCCTCGCGTGCTGTGATCGCCCGCCGCAGAGAAATCAGCGGAAAAGAAAAGCCGTTCCAAGCCGACATGTATCTGGAAGGCTCCGACCAGCATCGCGGCTGGTTCCAGTCCTCATTGTTGCTGTCGCTCGCGGGCAACGGCTCGGCGCCGTTCAAGACCGTCTTGACTCACGGCTTCATGGTGGACGCCGATCGCGAAAAGATCTCCAAGAGCAAACAGGGCGGATACGAGAAACCGCAAACGGCCGAGGCCTACGTGAAGAAGTGGGGTGCGGACGTGGTTCGCCTTTGGGTTGCCTCGCAGGATTTCCGCAACGACATCGTCGTGAGCGAAGAACGTGTTAACAAGGTTGGCGAGACCTATCGCGGCATCCGCAACGCACTGCGTTATCAACTTTCGAACCTCTACGACTTCGATCCCGCCAGGCAAAGCGTTGGCGACGATCAGCTGACCGGTTTGGACCGTTGGATTCTGGGCGAGTTTGCCAAGCTGGAGCGCGATGTCATCGAAGCTTACGACAAGTTCGAGTTTCACGTCGTTTACCAGAAGGTCAGCCAGTTCATCGCAGTCGAGCTGTCATCGATCTATCACGACGTGATCAAAGATCGGATGTACACCGATCCGGCGAACTCACCGCGCCGGCGTTCAACGCAGACCGCCTTGCATCGGATTGTGTCCGGGCTCTGCAAAATGCTCGCGCCGGTTCTCGCCTACACCGCAGATGAAGCCTGGGAATTTGTGCCCGGCAAGACGGTGGAGTCGATTCATCGCACCGGGTGGACGGAATTTTCCTTCACACGTTCCGAAGCGGAAGTCAGCGCCTGGAACGGCTTGTTCGCATTGCGGGAGAAGCTGCTGCCCGAATTGGAAAAGGCGCGTCAGGCCAAAACGATCGGCAAATCCCTGGAAGCGCGGGTGATTCTCCGCGGCACAGATCAATTGCTGGTCGATGCCAAGGCTCATCTGGAAGCGCTGCGCGAACTGGCCAACGTGTCGCAGCTTGAAGTGGAATTGACCGGGAACGGCGTCGTCGAAGTCCAGGTCGTCCGCGCCCAAGGCCAGAAATGCGAACGTTGCTGGCATTGGGAAACCGATGTGGCAAGCCACGCGGAACACCCGACCTTGTGCGGCCGCTGCGTCGAAGCGGTGAAGCAGTTCAAGGCGTAGAATGAAATAGGTTTCAACCACGGATGGACATGGATTCACTCGGATCAGAAGATTAACTGGTCGATCCACAGATGAAATTTGAAATCCGTGTCTATGTGTGTTGATCCGTGGTTAGTCTAATTTCTTGTGACATTCCTTGAGTTTCGAACCGCCATCGTCGAGTTCATCCGCGAACAGGCCAGGCCGGTGGACAAGTTCAGCCACCAGCCTCGGCTTTACGAACTGACCAAACTCGTCGGGGCAGGGGAGGATTATGATGACGATGTCGTCTTTGCGGCGGTGTGGCTGCACGATCTCGGCGTCTTCGTGGGGCATCGACCGGAAAATCCCGAGGCGCTCGCCGCTTGGGATTGTGTCGCCTATACGATGCAGCAAACGCCTGCCATTCTGGAGCGGCTCGGTTTCCCGAAGGAAAAAATCGCAGCTGTTGTGGAAGCAATTCGAACGCACCAGCCTCCCGCCACTCCGACGACGATTGAGGGAACCATCGTTCGCGACGCCGATATCCTGGAACAGCTGGGCGCCACGATTGTGTTGCGCACCGCTTGCAAGATCGGCCGCGATACACGATTTCAGCGGTTCCCGGATGCACTGCGCGTGTTGCGCAAGAACGCCGAGACCTTGCCGGCGCAGCTCCAGCTCGGAACCTCGCGCCTGCTCGCACAATCCCGAGTCAAGGCGTTGCAGCTGTTTCTGGCTGCTGCGGACGCTGAAGGTTGCGCGGAGGAATGATGAACTGGGAATCACTCGTTGCCTTGGCGACGGATGAAGTTGAGTCGACGCTGGCGAAGTTGCCGCTGGAATTGCGCGAACGCGCCGTTGCTCTGCCCATCACCGTCGAGCCGCTGCCGAATCCGGGGCTTCAAGACGACGGCATTCTGCCGGACACCCTGGGCCTGTTCGTTGGTCCCGATTTCGTGGACGAAGGCGCGGTGCCGATGCCGCCGCAGATTATTCTGTTCCTGGAGAACCTTTGGGAGCTGGCGGAGCAGGATGAGGGATGTTTCCGCGAAGAAGTCCGCACGACGTTGCTGCACGAACTGGGACATTACCTTGGTTTGAATGAGGACGAGCTGTTCGATCGTGGTCTGGAGTGAGAATCGCGGAAGCCTTTCGCGAACCGATGGATGAACCGAGGCACGCCTGCCCCCGGCGCAGCATCCAAGCTCATCCTTCGCGCCTCGCCTTCCTGCCCTTGCGTTAGCGCCTTTTTGGAACCTCTGCCCTCGGGCCTGTAGTATTTCCGGCAAATTCCCGTGAATCCGTGTAAGTTTTTCCTTCAGTCCACGTTGGGTTCGCCGATTGAGTTGCGTGATTGAACTCCGTTCATCGAAACGGAGATTTGCGTTTCAGACCAGACTCTGACGCCACGACAACTGAACTATGACCACTCCCCGGTTACCTAAATATCTGACTTTGACGGCCGCATCGCTGATGGGCCTGTCCGCTGCTGAGGCGTACGAACTGAAATTTGGCACGAACCTCCCGCCTGTTGATATCCATGGCTTCGCAAGCCAGGGCTTCCTCTATTCCTCGGATTACAATTACCTCGGCGACAGCACGCGCGGGTCGTTCCGGTTTTCCGAAGCGGGATTGAACATGTCGATCAATCCGCTGCCGCGCACGCGCATTGCCGCGCAGGCATTTCTTTTTGATGTGGGTGGCATCGGCGATTACGAGCCGTTCCTCGACTACGCTTCCATCGAGTACACCTTCAATGACCATTTCGGACTTCGTGGCGGGCGCGTTCGCCGTCCAGGCGGCATTTACAACCACATCCAGGACGTCGATCTGGCCCGCACGTGGATTCTCCTTCCGCAGGGCATTTACGATGCGCGCTGGCGCGACTTCAACACCTCGATCGATGGTGGAATGATCTTCGGCAACGTGCCGATGGGCAAAGCGGGCGCTGTGTCCTATGAAGCTTTCGGCGGTCTCGCGAACGTTTCGAAAACGGGCGGCATTGGCAATCTGTTGAACAACGAGTTCTGGCAGCGCGGTCAATCGCCGGGAAGCCCAACCTTCTCGCTGGATTCGATCGATCCCGCGCTGAGCGCCGGCGTTCAACTTTGGTGGAACACGCCGATCTCCGGGCTGCGAGTCGGGAGTCTTTTCCAATACGTGGTGGATTTCAGCTACGGCGCCTCGGCGCCCGGGCCGCTGCCTGGCAGCACGCTGAAAATGGAGAGCGAGAGCTGGATTCCGGTGCAACAATATTCGCTCGAGTACATCTGGAACTCATGGACCTTCCAGGCCGAGTACCAGAACATCGCGCCGAATTCAGACGCGGTCACGACGTTCAACATGCCGCCCGCGCCATCCAGCACGGTGAATCTCACTGAAACGCGCAGTCACACCGACGCCTGGTATGTCAGCGCCGCCTATCGCTTCAACAAATACTTCGAAGCGGGTGCCTACTACGGTGAATACTATCGCGCCACTTCCGACCGCGGTGGCGAATCGCTGGCGGTTTCGTCAGATGGCTTTCAGAAAGACGCGGCGCTGTCGTTCCGCTTTGATCCCACCGACTGGCTGATCTTCAAGGTGGAAGGCCATTACATCCGTGGCACCGGCCTGTTGCATAACAGCCCGGACAATCCGAGCCGGGACAACGACGGCTGGTTCCTGTTTGCCACCAAGGCCACGGTGA
>CAMLLE010000165.1 GCA_946480555.1 uncultured Verrucomicrobia subdivision 3 bacterium | reverse complement strand
CGCGCCCGCCTCGGGCGCAGTCAGACGCGCCTCGCGGCTGACACGGACGCGTGAAAATACCCGATCATTTGGTTCCTTCACACGCTCGGTGTTCGGCGCGGGGCGCGCCGAACGGCAGCCGGGGCGGCTGCGCTCCCCATCCATCTCACCTCAATCGTTCCGACTGGGATCGGTCATGCCCAAATGCGACGTGGGCGGCTGAATCGAAGGCTTCAACTTCACTGGCACAAGCAGTGCTTGGCAATGATTCGTGCAGAACGCAGCGTCCAGAACAGGGAGAGCCTCCAGCAGGAAATCAATTTCACGCCGGCTTTGGCTCGTGGCCGCGCTCGGAATCGGCGCTGTGTTCAACGTGATTGCTGCGGAACCGGTATTGACCCTGGCGATGGCGAAGATGGAAACGCGGGTCGAGCGCCGGCTTCCCATCGTGCGTGAACCCGCCGAAGCTTCAAAGCCCGCGCCTGCTGTTCCCGCGAGTGCTGCATTCGCGAGGGAGACTTTCCGCGGACTGCTGGACGAACCTTCGCTGACGCTATCGCAAAGCCCGGTGCGCACGGCATCGCTTTATCCGTTCGCGGTGGTGCGCCGTCCGGTCGCATCAGGCCAACCGGTGCGCGGTTGGGCTCGCACCTCAATCGAACCTGGCTTTGGTGATTTTGATGCGGAGAAGTCCGTCCGAATTTATGGCCGCAATGGCACCGGTTGGGAGGAACCCAGCTGCGGCTACGTGAAAATTCACGTGAAGTTTTAAGTTGTTGTTCATAGTTCCCCCAACGCCCTGCCGCCAACGGCAGGGCGCCTTTATTTGCGGAGGACGGAATCGCGCTGCGACCAGGCAGGCAACGCCTCTCGATGATCCAGATTGTAATTGAGGCCGCGACTCTCGGGACGCTGCAACGCACAGCGAACGATCAGTTCCGCCACCGTCGCAATGTTGCGCAATTCCAGCAGGTCAGCGGTCACAATGAAGTCCCAATAGTATTCGTGGATTTCCTCCTGGAGATTGGCGATGCGCTTGAGCGCCCGCTGCAAGCGTTTGTCCGTGCGCACGATTCCCACATAGTCCCACATGCAACGGCGAATCTCGTCCCAATTATGCGACACAACGACCATCTCGTCAGGGTTGTGGGCGTTGCCGGAATGCCAGTCAGGAATGGTGAGTCCGTTCCTGGGATGTTCCAGCGAAGTGACCTTGCGCGCGGCACGATGCGCACAAACCAGCGCTTCCAACAGTGAATTGCTCGCCAGCCGGTTGGCTCCGTGCAATCCAGTGCAGGCGACTTCGCCCACTGCGTAAAGGCCGGGAATCTCCGTTTCGCCATCTACATTGGTCTTCACCCCACCGCATTGGTAATGCGCTGCAGGCACGACGGGAATTGGCTCTTTCGTGATGTCGATGCCGAACTTCAGGCAGGTTTGATAGATGTTCGGGAAGCGCTCGATGATGAAGCGCGCCGGCTTGTGCGTGATGTCCAAGTGCACGCAGTCGGCGCCGCTTTTCTTCATCTCGCTGTCGATCGCCCGCGCCACGACATCGCGCGGCGCCAGCGATTTCAGCGGATGATACGCATCCATGAATTCCCGGCCTTCCAATGTCTTCAACACGCCGCCTTCGCCGCGGACCGCTTCGCTGATGAGAAACGATTTCGCCGCCGGATGATACAGGCACGTGGGATGGAACTGGACGAATTCCATGTTCGCGATCGACGCTCCGGCGCGATAAGCCATGGCCACACCGTCGCCCGTCGCGATGTCGGGATTCGTCGTGTAGAGATAGACCTTGCCGCAGCCGCCGGTCGCCAGCAGCGTCACTGGCGCGGAAAAGGTCTCGACCGCGCCGCTCAGCTTGTTCAACACGTAAACTCCAAGGCACCGGTTCTCGCCCACGTAACCGAGCTTCTGACTCGTGATGAGATCGATCGCCAGGTGGTTTTCGAAGATGGAAATGTTTGGCTGCGCGGCGATGGCTGCCAGCAGCGCGCGTTCAATTTCGCGACCCGTCACATCTTTTGCGTGGAGAATGCGCCGATGCGAATGACCGCCTTCACGCCCCAGGTCGAGCTCGCGTCCGCCAGGAACGTTCGGGTCATCGCGCTCGCTGAACTTCATGCCGAGATCGATCAACTCCTGGATGCACGCCGGCCCTTCTTCGATGATCAAACGCACCACGTCTTCCCGGCACAGCCCCGCGCCTGCTTCCAGCGTATCGCGCACGTGCATTTCAAAGGAGTCCTCCTTGCTGGTGACCGCTGCGATGCCGCCCTGGGCGTAATTGGTATTCGACTCCGCCTTGTTCTTTTTGGTGATGATGGCCACGCGCCCGTGTGCCGCCACCTTCAGCGCGAACGAAAGCCCGGCAATGCCGCTGCCGAGAACGAGAAAGTCGAAGTGCTTCATGGAGGCGCCACTCTGCGAACCGGATGCGGTATTGTCAATCTGCCAGTCGGGTGTTACCACTTCTCCATGCAAACGTTAACCCTGAAAGTGCCTGCTGACCTGGCTGCCTGGCTCGAAAAAAGAGCCAAAGAGCTGAACCGCCCCAAGTCAGAGATCATTCGCGAGGCATTGATTCGCCAGCGGAACAGCGTGAACGGCGAGAGTGTCACAGCACGCGCCGGCGATCTGGTGGGCAAGTTCGAGGGCAGCCGGAACTCCAGCGACAAACGCAACCTGAAGGACCTGGGCAAATGGAAGCGTTCCTGACGGATTCAGGCCCGCTGGTCGCCCTGCTTAACCGACGCGATGCCTACCATCTCTGGGCCCGGGAACAATTCAGCCACGTCCCGAGCCCGGTCTGGACTTGCGAAGGCGCCATCACGGAAGCAGCTCATCTGCTTCACATCGACGGAATTCAACCTTGGGCAGTTCTTGAGCTGCTCCAACGCGAGATTGTTTCGATCCGCTTTGATTTGGAATCGAATCTCGACCGGGTGCTCTTTCTCATGAAGAAGTATTCCGATACGCCGATGGATTTTGTGGATGGCTGCCTGGTCTGCATGACTGAATTGAAGCAGGACTGCAAACTCATCACGCTGGATTCAGACTTCAAAATTTACAGGCGTTTTGAGCGCCAGGGCATTCCCGTGATTCTTCCGCGCAAATAGTCACAACCGCGCGTTGTCGATCAGCCGCGTTTTCCCGATGAACACCGCCAGCGCCATCTGCGTTCCGGCGCGGACCTTTGAAGCCGGTTCCAATGTTTCAGGATGGAAGAACTCGATGTAATCCAATCGCGCCGCCGGTTCGGCTTCGATCAACTTCCGCAAATCCGCGTGCAGACGACCGGCTGAAACCGATTTCGCCTTTCGCACCGCCGCCTGTGCCTTTTGAATGCAGCGCCAAAGCACGACTGCCTGCGTCCGCAAATCGCCTTCGAGATACTTGTTCCGCGAACTCATTGCGAGGCCGTCCACTTCGCGCAACGTCGGCGCGACAACGATCTGGATTGGAAAATTTAAATCCTTCGTCATCCGCTGGATGATGGCCGCCTGCTGAAAATCTTTGGCGCCGAAAACCGCCACGTCCGGCAGCACGAGGTTGAACAGCTTGGCGACGATGGTGGTGACGCCGCGGAAATGCGTCGGCCGCGATTCGCCTTCCATCGACATTGAGAGCTGCTCTTCGATCACGTAAGTGCTGTAGCGCTTCTCCGTTTTGCCCGGATACATGTCAGCGTCGCTGGGCGTGAAGACGACGTCCACGCCCGCCTCACGGCACAACCTAAGGTCGCGCTTCAGGTCGCGCGGATACTTGGTGAAATCTTCCTTCGGCCCAAACTGCGTCGGGTTCACGTAAATGCTGAGAACCACCTTTCCGCGTTTGCCCACCCGTTTGCGCGCTTCCTTCACCAGGCTGATGTGGCCGGCGTGCAGGAAACCCATGGTGGGAACGAATCCGATTTTGATGCCCGACCGCCGCAATCGCAGCGCCGAACGCTGCATTCCACTGATGGAGCCTTCAATCTTCACGCGCGAACAATGCGACACAGCCGGGGACGCGACAAATCCGAATTTGAACCAACGCTAACTTTCAGCGATGGAACACACAGGGCGCTGACCCGCCCGATGCGCACCAGTATCAAGTCAGCGGACCGGCAGGAGAAATTTGGTCAGAGGAATGGAGTTCATTCCCCTGCTCCCGAATTCCTCTGAGGCTCCGGCCGGATGTTTTCCAGCTTATCTCGGGACACCAGCTGATTCGGAAGCCGATTTGAAAAGCCCGTCAAAGAGTGGCAGAAGATGCGTTGGAATTACCCGTTGTGCAACATCCGCCGGACACGTCATCGACTCCCAATCTGTTCCACATCTCCGGCTCACACCGAACCGTCCATCCGAAAGGCGAACGAGCGAAATCGTCTTGGGTTCCTTTCCGAAATTCGCCAGCGCGGCTGCGATCCATGGTTTTCCGGCATCGATCACCAAGCCCGCCCGCTGTTCACCGAGCCCTTCCCGCAGTATCGAGGCAAACTCGTTCTTGAGTTCGTCGCTTTGGTCCGCCTCCGCCCGGACGATAATCGTCAACTTCTCGCCCTCCTCACTCGTGGCACCCGGAAGATGGGCATCGCTGTGTGTGGCGGTGGCCAGTTCCAGCTCCTCCCTTGGCCTGTAAAACTGCCTGAGCCGTTCGTTCAGCTTCACGCTGGCGGGATTATCCACCGCCAGCACCTGGAGCACGCCCGGATCGAGTTCGCCACTTTCGGTGAAAGGCGAAAGCTGCAGCTGGGGCGCGATCTCTTTGTTCACCCAAACAAAGGGTGAATCAGGATTCCACTCCGGCAGAAAGTTCGGCGGGGTTGTCCATTCGCTTTCGGGGAATTGCTTGCGATGCTGCTGCCGGGCTTTTGCCAGCTCGACCGTGAGCCGGTTTTGCTCCCGTTTCTGCGATCCGATTTCCGCTTCGATCACGCTCAACCGTTCCCTCGCCGTTGCGATCCGCTCCTGCGCCGCGGCCAGGTCGGTGCGCGTTCGAGTCAATGCGTTCCGCGATTGCGACAACCGTATTTGTTGCCATCCGCCGGTAGCCAGCGCGCCGAGGATGACACAGGCGAAAATGACTTTCCTATTCATCCAAGTTCCCTTTCCGGGCGGCGAGTTCCCGCGCGAGACGAATCCAATCTTCCAGGTGTGGGCGGATGCCGGGCGGAATCTCATCAATCGACATCCGAATATTCATCAAGCCGCGACCTTTCTGATAAACACTGTATTCCAAATCCTCGTAAAGGTGAGGAGTACGCGGTTTGTAGAAACGCAATCGGCGGTCGGAATTGAAAACCGTGTTCACGGAATTCATGCCGTGGTAGGCATCATCCAGCGGCATCCATTCGCTCAAACCTTCCTGGAAAATGGCGAATCGTTCCGGACCCAGAGTTTCGTTCAATTCCGCCAGCAACTCCGCGCGCAACTGTTTCAATGGCTCGCCGATGGCAGTGATTTCAAACACGCGCGTTTCGTCTTTGGCGTGACCCTGAAGGTCATCTGCCGTCGGCGAAACCTGCCGGATGTTTGGCGTCTCTGCTGCGTGATACCTGGCCAGAAATCCAGCGAGCGCCGTCTCAATTCGCGTGGCTTCAGCCGGCGTGAGCTGGAGAATCTCCTTGATGGCCGGTGTCAGCGCGCCGCGACGATTTCTGAAAACGGACACATCGAGATGGGCGAGCGCGGCTTTGGGCAGGCGGAAAACGGGCGAATGATCGTCCCAACGATATGCCGGTGCCGGTGTCCGGCGATCGCTCTGATCGCGAATGGAGGCGAGGCGGATTCCCAAGTTTGCGTTCTCGGTTTGCGCGTGAATGGCGAATTGCCGCGCCACGTTGATCTGGCTTTCCAGATTTTCAGCTTCCACTTGCGCCGCTCTCAGTTGGTCGGCAGCGGTGGAATGCTCGTATTGTACTTTCGCGTTTGCGCGCCATTGCAGTGCGAGCGGAACCGCCGCCACCAACGCGCATGCCACAGCCACCTTGGCATGCGTGGCGGAATTCAACAGCGTGATCAGGGAACTGGTTCCACCTGAGGCCGCAGTCGCAGTGACTCCCGCCTGGGTGGCGGAGATTATCAATCCCGCAGGCGCCGCTGCCTGTCCGGCGCTTTCCAGCGTCGCCACCAGCGAAGCCGTCACGGCAAACCCGCGTTTGCGGAAGAACTGGGTCAGCTTCTCCAGCGCCCGCGCCACGCGTTTGCGCGCCGCGTCTTCATCCACTCCCATCATCGCGCCCACCTCGCGCAAGCTGCGCTGCTCCAGAAAACGAAGCACCAGGGCCATACGATCCGCCTCGCGCAGATTCAAAAGCCCTTCGTCGAGCAGCGGCGCCAGCGCATCCGCGGCCGAACCGCCTTCGCGCGCGGCGATGGCCAGTTCCGCCGCGGTTTGATCCCGGCGTTTTTGGCGCAGTTCGGCGCGGATGCGCGCCTTGGCTTCCAGAAGGGTCGTTCGATGCAGCCAGCCGGCGAGCGTCTGATTGCCGCTCAGCCGCGGCGCTTTCTTTGCAAGCGCCACGAAGACGTTCTGGGAAATCTCCTCGGCGATTCCCGCATCGCCGACCTGACGCAGCGCGGTGCCGTAAACCAGATTCACGTGCCGAGTCACCAGCGCGCGAAACGCCGCTTCGGAACCTTCGCGGCTGTAAGCCAGAACCAAATCTCCATCCGGTGATGCAGTCATCATTCACTGTTAAACCTGCCGCAAGCCGCCGAAACCGGACAAAGCATTTGCGAAATCCATCCGCGGCAGCAACGCCGGAAATCAATTACGCGGGCAAGCTCTGGCCGACGCAAAAGTGTAGCGGCGAACATCCTTGATCGCCGTGGAGGGCGCGCATTTCTGCCGCCCGGAACAACGGGGCATGCAGCCGCACCTTGGCTTCAATCAACCTCCGATCTGGGAATGCCGCAGTCGATCCGCCGGGCTGGAAGCCCCGGTCCAAC
>CAMLLE010000164.1 GCA_946480555.1 uncultured Verrucomicrobia subdivision 3 bacterium | reverse complement strand
TGAGTTCCTCGGCGTCAGTGCCCCACCCGATGTGCTTCACGATGAAGCGGTAGATTTCACCCTTGTTGATGGCTTCGATCACCGTGTCGAGACTTAGCACGGCTGTGATCAGAATGCGCGATGCCATGGGCTGGATTTGCCGGGCTTGCGCGAGCAGGTCGAGCCCCATCATGCGCGGCATGCGTTGATCGGAAATGATGACCGAAAATTCCTTCTTCCGCATTTCCGCCAGCGCCACGTCAGGATCGGAAGTCGTCACCACATCGTAATTCTCGCGGCGCAAGGTTTCGTAAAGCGCGACGAGAATGATCTCCTCATCATCGACCACGAGGATGCGATGCTGTTCCGGCGGCGAATCCAGCGGTGGATTGGGTTCGTTCATGTTCAGGTTCGTGCCAGGACCGTTCGGATTCTCGAGATAATTTCCTGCGGCTGCAGGTCGTGCGGCAACATCGCATCCACCTGTTCCAGCATGCCCGTATCGAACTCATCCTGGTTGCAGCCAAGAATCCCAAGGAACGTCTTTACCGGCACTTTCTCGGAATGAATCCGCTGAAGCAATGAAATCTCCGCGCGCTTCATGCCGTTCGAAAGCACGAGCACGCCGCTGAAGTTGTAATCGGGCGAATGCAGCGCCTCGATGGCGTCGTATTCCGCCGCGGCTGGGACGGCATAGAAGCCATTCGAGCGGAGCAGTTCCTCCATGCGTTTGCGCGCTTCGCCCGGCTGGCCCACGACCAAAATCGTGTGGCGCGTGGCCGGACCGCTCTCCTCCGTCTGCTGCGTTTCGGAAAAATCCGCCTGCGCAAACCACAAGTGAAACGTCGTTCCCGCCTGCTCCTTCGTATCGACCACGATCGCAATCCCGTGCCGTTCCGCGAACAGGCGTGCGTTGTAGAGTCCAAGGCCAGAGCCTTTGCCCAGCGGTTTTGTAGTGAAGAACGGATCGAAAATGGAATTCAGGTAAACGACGGGAATGCCCGCGCCGGTATCCTGGACGGACAGGCGGAACAAGGGTGCGCGCGGGAACTCGCCCACCATCGGCTTCACCTCCGGCGCATGTTCGTGAACCGAAGTCTGAAACACGAGCGAACCGCCATTGGGCATCGCGTCCGCCGCGTTCAACGCCAGGTTCACAATCACCTGCCGCAGTTCCACGGCATCGACGTAAATCGGCAGC
Organism: uncultured Verrucomicrobia subdivision 3 bacterium; assembly: GCA_946480555.1. The sequence continues at coordinate 5,747 of CAMLLE010000164.1, read as the reverse complement.
TGCTGTTTCACGAGATCGCATTGCAGCCGCACGCGCCGGCTCAAAACCTTCTGCAGCACCACGCCCAGTTCGTTGGTGACTTCGTTGAGATCGTGATAATTCTTGTCACCCGGTTTCCCCTGGTGCAGTTGCCGGATGCGATGCGCCAGATCGCTGGCCTGTCCCGCCGTGCTGCGAATCAGGCTCAATCCACTGCGCAATGATTCGTTCGCACCGAACTCCTGCTCAAACGTTTCACTCAGCGCCACGATGCCGGTCATGATGTTGCAGAAGTCATGCGCCAGCCCCATCGTCAGCGTGCCGAGGTTTTCCTTCCACGACATGTTCAACAACCGCCGCTCCGCGATCGTCTGGCGTGTGATGTCGAGCCAGATGCCTTCGTAACCAAGCAGCAGACCGTTGTCGCTGCGCACGGGCTGACGATGCTCCCACAAGTAAGTCACACGCCCGGTTTCAATGTGCCGGATGCGATAGGTGCTGGTCATGCCCTCCGGGCCGATGTCCTGTTTCTTCAGGCGTTCCATCAGCGCGTCGGCATCGGCTTCGTGAACGACCTGCCAGAAGTATTTCGAAGATCGCCGCCATTCTGGCGCGGGAACACCCGTGAGATCCTCCACCTTGGGACTGACAAACGCGAAGCTGAAATCAGGCCGCTGGCTGAAGATGATTCCCGGCCAGCGATGCATCAAATTGTCGAGCTGCGCTTCGGCGCGAATCAGCCGGTTGAACACGGCGTGCGTGGCCGCGCGACCCCAGAGTTCTTCCGGGAACGCTTCCTCCAGATCGCGCACCGGCGGCAGCACCGATTCCATGCGGACGAAACGGAGATGATCGTGAACAGCCATTTCCACACCGACACGCTGCGCGCCTTTCGGAGTCAGTGCGGAAAGTTCGAGCCGGTCGAATTGCGATTCGCGTGCGAGAAAGCTTTCAAGATCAGGCTGCCAGTCAGGAAACAAGCGCCCCACCGCCACCGCGAGCGATTGCCCAGTCAACTCCGCCGGTGACGCGCCCAGCCAGAGAGCCAGCGTTTCATTGATGGAAAGAATGCGACCGGATTCGTTGAGGACCGTGTTCCCGGCATTCAGCCATTGACCTGGAGAATCATCGCCAGCGGCGGAAGACACGCGGGCTTGCGGACCGGCGGCGACGCTGGCCTCGGATTTCACGCTGCAATCGGAGACGCTCATAGATTTGCGCAACCTGACCGACCTACTGCCAATATATGCGGCATTCTGGCATTAGCTATTCCCACGAGCACCCGAGGTGACAGGCCCGGCACACGAACCGGGCGATTCTCTGAAACCCGGCGCATGGCAAAGGCTTATACAGCAAATGGAACCGGCGATTCAACCTCCAACATTGGGAAACGACGGATGCGGATGGCGGCTTTGACTTCGTGAGTCGGTTGCGAAGCTCCAGCTCGAAGTTTCAAACTCCAAGTTCCAATTTCCAAAGAAGCTTCAATCTTCAAGCCTCAACCCGGCACTCATCGGATTTTGATGTTTGGAACATCTTTGGAACCTGGAACTTGGAGTTTGGAACTTGAACATCCAGCCACAGCTTCCCGATCGACACGAAATCCCCGAACGCCCCCGAGAAGTTCAGAAACCCTTCACCCCTTCAACTGCGCCATGATCTGGTCCGTGATCGCCTTCACCGCGGCTTCTGCTTCCGCGTCGTATCCAATCGCGGCAGTTTCTTTCGAAGGAACCGAGCAATTCACGCCGGGACGCCATTCGCCGCTGTCGCACAATTCGCACTCCTTCATGTTGTAGCGCGGATCGACGAAGCCCAGGCTCTGCTTGATCTTCAACAAGTCCTTCATCTGCTCGCCAGTGAAGGTGTTGATCGGTTTCCCAAGCTGGCCAGCGACGACAATCGTGCGGCAATACGCCTCGATGATTTCCATCCGCCAGTACGCTTCCTCAATGTTGTTGTGCGACCAGGTGACGACACCGTGATTAGCCATCAGGATCGTGTTGTATTGATCCGTCAGTTCAGCGACGAGTTTGCCCATGTCCGGAGAACCCGGGGTTCGATACGGCGCGACGCCAACGGAGCAGAACACTTCATATTCCGGCAGCATGCACGTAGGCGGCGCGATGTTCGCCACCGCGAAGGCCGTGGCGTAAGGCGGATGACAATGACACGTCGCGACCGCTTTCGGCTGGCGTTTCATCATCTGGAGATGCATCAGGATTTCGCTTGTGCGCTTCTTGGTTCCGCAAAGCTGGTTGCCTTCGAAATCCACCAGGCACATGTCTTCCGGCTTGAGCGAACCTTTGCTGACAAGCGTCGGCGTGCAGATCGCGATGTCTTCACCGACACGGATCGCCATGTTGCCGCCGTTGCCATCCACGTAAGCGCGCTTCCACAGACGATGGCCCATTTCGCAAATCTGCTGCTTGAGACTGTGCGCGTATGGCGAATTGAAAAACGCTTCCAGCTCGGCTTTCGGACTCTTCGAATTCAGCGCCTTGGAAGGCGGCTGCGGTTTGCTGTCAGCGGATGGAACCGCAGCTGGCTTGGGCGCGGCGGCGGGCGCTCCGGTCTTGAGCCCTTTCAAATCCAGATCGCGCAAGAAGTCGCGCGCGGACGGCGTCAAAATCACATTGTCGGGCAATGCGCCAACGTCTTTGCCGTCCTGCACCATCTGCTCCAAATCTCGAACACTGATTACCTGTTTCATCTTAAATCTCTCTATGGCGGCGTCTCAACGGACACCGCCGATCCCGTAGCGCAGGCGTCCTCGCCTGCGAGTTCCTGCACCGTCCCGGTGCAAGAATCAATCTTCGTGACTGGCAGCGAGACGCTGCCAAACCCGCAGCCGTGACGGCTGCGCTACAGCGCTACTTCTCAAACGGGCTGTAAAATATCTCGTCCACCAACGCTGCGTTGATCGCATCGATGGGCGTCGGCTGTTCAAACGGAGCGGTCGCTTCCGCCCCTTCGATCACTCCGATCGTGTGCCCCACTCCACCGCCCAGGTCATCGTAAACCACCAACGACGGTTCCTTGCTCATGCCGGCCGGCGTCTCCGTGCCGCGCTGGAAATGCTCGCGATTGAACGGACTCACGATCAGCCAACGCCCGCCTTCCAGGGCAGGAACGGTGACGCTCAAGGTGACGCGGCCTATGACGGTTCCGAGACGCATTTTTTAAATGTTCCAAAATCCAAGTTCCAAGTTCCAAAGAAATTCCAAATCTCAAATCCCAATCCGCGACACGCCATTGTTTCGAAGCTTGGAACTTGAAGCTTCTCTGGAACTTGGATTTTGGAACTTGGAACTTTCATACCGGCACTCCCGGTTCCTTCTCATCGACAATCCCAACCACCATCCAACGCGCCGGGCTCCTGCTGTCGCCGACCGTTTTGCGCGTCGCCGCACCGTCCGACGAAATGATCACGCGCTGATGCATTCCCGCGCCGTGCGGATCAATTGCCACCTGCGGCGCGCCTTCCGGATCGCCGGCATTGTTGATCGGCTGGCAGATCACGAGCCGCCAGCCCTCGAAGCTCGGATGCTTCCGGGTGGCGACGACATTGCCTTCGACGCGCGCTAGGAGCATGGGGGAAACTCCAAGTTCCAAGTTCCAAATTCCAAAGAAATTCCAATCTCCAAATTCCAATCCACCTCCATGCGGCAGCCATTTGAGGCTTGAGCCTTGGAGCTTCCCTGGAACTTGGAACTTGGAACTTGGAACTTCATTTCGCAGCGTTTGGGGTCAGTAAATCCTCAAATTATCCACCATTACGCACCGCCGCACCCGCGTGAACGTCCGCGGATTCGTTATGCCTTCACCCGTCGGCGTTGCAATCGAGAAGCTCAGATAACCTTCTCCGCCCAAGCCCAGGCCAGTTGGCGACGCGCCGTTCTTCACGAACAACGTCGTATCCAGCGCGCGCGCCATCGCAGTGATGTTCTCCACGTCGTGCGAGTGAATGATCGCCGTGTGCTTGTAGTTGTGCTCGGCTTGCTTCGACAATTCGATGCCTTCTTCCACGCTCTTCACGCGCACGATCGGCACCATCGGCATCATTTGCTCTTCCTGAACGAACAGGTGATTCGCGTCGGTCTCGGCAAACAAGAGCTGCGTGTTGGCTGGAACATTCACGCCAGCCGCCTTCGCGAGGACGGAGACATCCTTGCCGATGAAATCCCGATTCACGGAAGCATGGCCGCAACCGCCGCCCTGCCCTTCTTTGAAGGTAAATGCCGCCTTCGTGAGATTTTCCAGCTGCGCCGGATTCAGCTTCACCGCGCCATTCTCGGACATGCGCTGCATCAATTTGTCTGCGACGCTGTCGAGCACGAACACTTCCTTTTCGCCGATGCAAAGCAGGTTGTTGTCGAACGCGCCACCTTCAATGATGGCCTTTGCCGCCCGCGTCGCACAGCAGGTGTCATCCACAAGCACGGGCGGATTTCCCGGACCGGCGCAGATGGCGCGCTTGCCGGATTGCATCGCCGCTTTCACAACGGCCGGACCGCCAGTAACGCAGAGCAAGCGCACGGCTTCGTTCGTGCAAAGCGCTTTGAAGGAATCGAGCGTCGGCGTCTCAATGATTGTGATGAGATTCTGAATGCCGGTTTCGCGCTCGATCGCCTTGTTATATTCGCGAACGGCCATCGCCGCGCACTTCGCGGCACCGGGATGCGCATTGAAGACAACTGCGTTTCCAGCCGCGACGATGTTGACGATGTTCCCGCTCAGCGTGGGAATCGAATGCGTGGAAGGCGTGATGGCGGCAACCACACCGAAGGGAGTGTATTCTTCAAGAGTGATTCCATGGTCGCCGCTGCGCGCATCCGGACGAAGCCATTCCACTCCGGGAACGAGCTTGATGATCTTCAGCTTCGCGATCTTGTGATCGAGCCGGCCGATCTTGGTTTCTTCAAGTTCGATGCGGCCCCACTCGTTGGCATTCGCCTCGGCCATCGTCTTGACGATCTCAACGACCTTCGCGCGCGCCGCCATTCCCTTTTGCTGCAACTGCCAGAAACCGTGGCTCGCCGCGGCGCAGGCTTCATTTGCGTCGGCAAACACACCGTATTTTCCAGCGCTGGAGCTGATGCTGCCGCCCGTCGCGATGTTCACGCGCTTGTCACCGCAACCGCAGGAACTCCCATTTGCGGGAGCACCGTTGGATTTCGGCGCAACAGCAGCACCATTCAGGCGACCGAGAACTTCGGCCACCACATCGCGAATTAAAGTTTCATTTACTGCGCTCATGCTTGACTTGATTTTGCCTTGAGAAAGGAGCAGTTTCTTTGCGGTTGTTTATGCCACGCAGCATCCATGTTGAAGTCGAGTTACCGGGCGAGCTGAAGCAACTGCGTCTGCCCGCCGGGGTGGAACACCGATTGCACGAGCTGCTCGACAAACAGGATTCCGGCCAGCCGCTGACCGACCACGAGCGTCGCGAAGCCGAGGGTTTGGCGGAACTGAACGACTTTCTTTCTCTTCTGCGCCTGCGATCCGAGCGTCTAGCCAAACGCGCCGCGTAATCCGATGGCCATTCCGGGGTCCTTGCGGCAGGCGGTCACTGAACGCGCTGAAAACCGCTGCGAGTATTGCCGTCTTTCCCAGCTTTCGCAGGAAGCCACGTTCCATATCGATCACATTATTCCGGAATCCGCCGGTGGTCAGACTGCCCTTGAAAATCTTGCGCTTGCCTGCGTCACCTGTTCTTTGAAAAAGGGAGCCAAGCGGCGGCTGATCGATCCGCAAACAGGCGCGGA
>CAMLLE010000163.1 GCA_946480555.1 uncultured Verrucomicrobia subdivision 3 bacterium | reverse complement strand
TGAAGGTGGGCGGATTGCTGCATGTGATGCTTCCGGATTCAAAGATCGATGCCAACAAGGCCACGAGTACGCCGTTCATGTTCGTGGACACGGGGGTGCCGCGGCTGTTCCAGGCGCTTTACAACCTCGGCGCCGAGAAGTGGCGGATCGTGGTGAAGGTCGCGGGCGGCGCGCAACTGCTCGATCCGCAGCGCGTTTTCAACATTGGCGAACGGAACTTCCAGGTTTTGTCCGAATTGATGGCGCGCAATGGCGCCTCGATTCATGTGAAGGACGTGGGCGGGCTGGCCTCGCGCACGATGCGGCTCGAAATGGGGACGGGCAAAGTCTCGATCAAATCCCCCGGGCTTGACGCTTATTTTCTATGACTGCAAAAGAACTGGTCGCCAGTGCAAAAGACCTGCGGGTTGCATCCCAAGCCGCCCTCCAGCTGGTGAGCCTGCTCGACAACCCGGACGCCTGCAACGATGACGTGGTGCGGATTCTCCGCTGCGACAACGTGCTCACGGCAAAGCTGCTGCGCGCCTGCAATTCCGCCATGTTCGCCTTCCCCGAACCGGTCGCTTCCGTGGACCAGGCGGTGTTCATGCTGGGCCATCAGAAAATTCTTCAAGTGGTGCTCGCGTTGGAATTCAGCGCCACGATGGAAGTGCCACTCGCCGGTTACGCCGTCGAAGCCAAGGAGCTCTGGCATCATTCGCTTGCGACGGCGAGTGCCGCCGAATTGCTGGCGAAAGGCGGATTGGATGTCGAGGTGGACGCTTCCGTGTGTTTTACCGCCGGGTTGTTGCACGACATCGGCAAACTCGTGATGAACCAGGCGCTGACTGAAGAACAGCAGGCGAAGATCCGGGCGTTGATCAACGACGAGAAATTATCCCGCGTGGATGCCGAGCGTGCGGTCCTGGGAACCGACCACGCCGAAACCGGTGGGGTGCTTCTCCAGAACTGGAAACTGCCCGAAGACATCGTGGAAGCGGTGCAAGATCATCACAGTCCGGTGCTCGAGCCAAAATTTAGGCTTTCAGCCATCATTCATATTGCCGATGTGGTGGCGCACCTTGCTGGTTCCGCGCCCGGCTGGGAAGCGTTCGCGATGACGGTGGATCAACGCGTCGCCAATTACTTTGAAATCTCGCCGGACCGGCTGCAGACGCTGGTGCTCGAGGTGCGGGATACGTTCGAACGCGTGGACGAACTGATGAACATGGCATGAACCAAAAGATAAAAGTGCTGGTGGTGGATGATTCTGCGGTGGTGCGCCGGGCCATTTCCGACGCGCTTTCCAACGATCCAGAGATCGAAGTGGTTGGTTCAGCGTGCGACCCGTATGTCGCGCGCGACAAAATCCTGGAATTGAATCCCGACGTGCTGACGCTCGATATCGAAATGCCGCGCATGGACGGGCTCACCTTCCTGCGCATTCTCCAGCAGCATCGGCCCATGCCGGTGATCATTGTGAGTTCCCTGACGCAGGCTGGCTCAAAAGCAGCCCTGGCGGCGCTCGAAGCGGGAGCAGTTGATGTTCTGGCGAAACCCAATTCGTCCTGGAGCATCGGTGAACTGGCCGGGCAACTGGCCGTGCGCGTCAAAGGTGCCGCAAAGGCTCGCGGCATGACGGGCGGGCCGGTGGCAGCCAGTGCGGTCGCATCGGCGAAGACGGTTTCCACTTCCAAACATTTTCATCCGCGCCAGATCGTCGTGCTGGGTGCTTCGACCGGCGGCACGGAAGCCATCAAAACAGTGCTTACGCGGCTGCCCGCCACGTTGCCGGGCATCTGCATTGTGCAACACATTCCGGCCGTTTTCTCCCGCGCGTTTGCGGAACGCCTGAACGATTGTTGCGCTGTGAATGTGCGCGAAGCGGCGCATGGCGATGAAGTGAAGCCGGGCACGGTCCTGATTGCGCCGGGGGACTACCACATGGCGCTGGAATGGAACGGCCGTTGTTATGTCGTGCGGCTGCATCAAGGCCCGCCGCTGCATTTCACACGCCCGGCCGTGGACGTCCTTTTCAATTCCGCCGCTGCCTGCGCCGGCGCGCACGCCCTGGGCGTGGTGCTGACGGGAATGGGGGCAGATGGCGCGCAAGGAATGAAAAAGCTCAAGGAAGCTGGCGCGGTGACGATTGCACAGAACGAAAAGACGTGCGTCGTTTACGGCATGCCTCGCGCAGCGGTTGAACTCGGGGTGGTGGATCAGGTGCTGCCACTCGACGCGATCCCTGGGGCCATGGTGAGCACCCTGGAAAAGCATGCGACTGCAACCGTGCCAGCCCGCACGGCCGGTTCGGCGCTAACTGCCTGAAGTAGATAAATTGTTATGAGTCAAACACTGGAAATCACAAACCTCAGTGAATTTATGAAGACCCACCTCGTGGATGTCTTCGACACGATGCTCGCCACGAAAGCGGCGATTTTGGAAGGCGCCGCCGCCCCGGAGATGGACGAACGCGTCAGCGGTTCTGTCGGCTTTGCTGGCGACACCGTCAATGGCGCTGTTTACCTGCACCTGTCCACAGGGTTTGCCAAACGCGCCGCTTCTGCCATGCTTGGCCTGCCGCCGGAAGAACTGCAAAGCGACGCCGAAGTCAACGACGTGGTGGGCGAAGTGACAAACATGGTTGCGGGCGGCCTGAAGTCATGGCTTTGCGATGCAGGCGCTTCCTGTGCGATGAGCACGCCGGCGATCATTCGCGGCAAATCGTTCAGCATCGAAGCCATGCCGGACGTGCAGCATTCGCTCCAGGTATTTGATTGCGGGGACGAACGAGTCGTCGTGGAAATCCACGTCAAGTTCAGCTAAGCTCTGACAGAATTTATGCCGACAAAAATATTGAGTGTGGATGACAGCCGGACCATCCGGATCATCGTGGGAAGGGCGTTCCAAAGCTACGATTGCCAGGTGTGCGAAGCAGGCAACGGCGAGGAAGGGCTGGCGGTTGCGGCGCGCGAAAAACCGGATTTGATCCTGCTCGACGTTACCATGCCGGTCATGGACGGCGTAACGATGCTCACGAAGTTGAAGGAAGATCCGGAGTTGAAAGCAATCCCGGTGATCATGCTCACCGCCGAATCCGGCCGTGAAAACGTGTTGCACATCGCGAAGCTCGGCGTGCGCGATTACCTCGTGAAGCCGTTCAAAGAAAATCAGCTGATCGAGAAGGTCGAACGCATCGTCCCGCTCCAAAAGAAAGCCGCCGCCTAGGCGCATCGATATGGCAGACGTCACCAATTACCAGGAATTAGCCAAACGCTACGGTTTTGCTCCGCTGCCCGAGAGTGTCTCCAAGCTGACGCAACTGGTCGCCCGCCAGGATTCGGATATCGACGAAATCGGGAAGTTCATCGCCAAGGATCCAGCGCTCAAGGCGCGCATTTTGCGCGTCGCGAATCCCAAGGCAGAACACGAGTCGGAATACACCATCGACTCCGTCGAAGACGCCCTGCTGCGGAACGGCATCGGCTGCGTGCTGCTCATCGCGATGGGCACGCCGCTGGCGCAGGCGCTTGTGAAGGCCTTCCAGACGATGCTTTCGCTGAAGCTGGACACCGTGAACTTCTTTGACGTTCCGCAGCTGAGCGGGAACCACGTGCTCGGCACCATCGGTTTTTCCGGCAAGTCGGTCGGACGCGTTTACCTGCGCATGAGCCAGGGCTCGGCCCAGCGCATCGCGGGATCGATCCTCGGCGTGGATCCGAAAACGCTGACCGACATTGCGGAAATCAACGACGTTATCGGTGAGTTGCTGAACATCATGACCGGCAACTTCAAGTCGAACCTCTGCGACGCCGGTCTCGATTGCCGGCTGCAAACGCCGGAAGTCAAGGTGACCGACGACACGGAAACGCCGATCATTCGCGGCGGCGGCCTGGAACGCATGGCCTTCCGCAGCGGTGAGATCATCCTCTTCGTGGATGTGACGGTGAATCCGTGGAACGACGAATAGCCGGGTTCGGGGGAGGAATTGGCAGGGTAGGGCGCGTCTCTCCGAGCGCGCCGAGGGGTTCCCAATCGAAGCGGTGAGCGTTGAAGGTTGAATGTTCAATGTTGAACGTTCCCCCGCAAAGTCTTCGTCGCCCGATCCAATTTCCCTCCAGTTAAACTTCAAGTCTGCCGCTCCGTCAGCCGATCAATGGCCATAACGCTGTTGGAAAATGGAACTCAAACTGGATTCTCCGCAGATCACGGCTGACGACTATGACTTCATCTGTCGCCTGGTTTACGAACACAGCCGCATTCACCTGGGCAAGGACAAGCAGGGCCTGGTGACCTCGCGGCTGGCCAAGCGCCTGCGCCAGCTGGAACTCGGCAGCTATCGCGAATACTGTGATCTGCTGGCGTCGCCCCGGGGCGCAGAAGAGCTGCGCTACTTGATCGATCGCATCTCGACGAACCACACCCATTTCTTCCGCGAACAGAAGCATTTTGATTTCCTCGGCGAAAAGATTTTTCCGGCCTGGCGCCGCGCGGCCACGGCTGAAACGTTCCGCATCTGGAGCGCCGCCTGTTCCTCCGGCGAAGAACCTTATTCGCTGGCCATCTACCTCGCGGAGAAACTCGCTCCCGCGACGTCAGCCCAATGGCATCTGGACGCGAGCGACATTTCCACGCGCGTGCTGGACATCGCGCGCAAAGGCATTTACAGCGGCGATCGTTTGAACGACGTGCCGCAGGACTGGCTGCGAAAGCATTTTCAAAAAGGGATGGGGCAGTGGGACGGACAATTCCGCATCAAGGAAGAACTCCGCCAGCGCATCGCGTTTCATCATTTGAATCTGCTCCAGGGCGGCTACCCGTTCACAAAGCCGTTCCAGGTCGTCTTCTGCCGCAACGTCATGATCTACTTCGATCGTGCCACGCAGACGGATCTGGTCGCCCGCCTTTCCGAAATGCTTGTGCCTGGCGGCCACCTCATGGTTGGCCATTCCGAGAGCTTGAGCGGGATCAAACACAACCTTCGCCTGGTGCAACCGGCGGTTTACGTGAAGCCGTAAACGTCGGAACGGCGCGCCTTCCGACGCGCCGAAAACCGATTGCGCCGTCCTGTTTTTCAAACAGAAAGTGGCGAGGCGTGTGTTCGCCTCGCCACTGTGTTTCCCACCTCAGTCGCCTGCTATTGCCGCAAGCGATAAAACTGCGCGGCGTTTGTGCGATTCAACAACTGCGGATTCGTCTGAACGGTTGCATCCGTCCACGGTCCGGTCAGTGCGGGTGCCTGCTGGAGAATGCCCGTGCCAGTCCATGACAGCTGATTGTTCTGAATGCTCAACTGAGCTGCGACGGGGAACCCGACTCCCGGCGCAGTCGCAGACATCACGATGTTTGTGAACTGCGCATAGGCGCTGCCGGCGCCAGCCCGGAGGCGAATGTTGTCGAACGTGTTGTTGGCGGTGAGCACCAGTGGCGCGTTCGGTTGCGCAGCTTCAGTCTTGGTGAAATCCGGATCGAGCCAGACTTTGATTTCATCGTTCGCGGCAGCCTTGAAATCGGTCCTGATGACGAGGGTGTGCCATTCGCCGAGAACGACCGGGACAACCTGCGCGAGATCCATCTGCGCGCCTGAAGCATCGAGGCTCCAGTTCAGTGATTGCCACGCGTTACCTACGATGAGGCGCTCGCCATTTCCTTGGAAGAACTGCAAGCCGCCAAAGCCGCCGCCATCTCCAGTTTCATTGTTTAAGTCCAGAAACGTCATGCTGAAGCGCGTGTACAGCGTTTCGGTGGAGGAATCCTGATAATTTCCGTCAACCCAGCCATTGAGATTGCTGTAGATGAGGACGTCGCCGCTGCCCGCGAAAACGTCGAATGGCCCCTCCAGCGTCACGGGCAGGTTCGGAAACGCGTCCACGGTGAACGACCATGTCGTCGAATAGGGCGCGTTGTTCGAATCCATCAAGCTCACGGCAACCGTGTGACTTGAATTCGCCGCAAACGGAACAGCCGGTTGATGGCTGATGATGAGTGTGCCGTTGGCGTTCACCGTGATGCCATGCGTGACTGGATTGCTGTCAATAGTCATGACGACGCTGTTCGTCTTGATTCCAGAAGTGCCTGGGATCGCGCGCACGCTGACCGGCCCGGCCACGGGTGCGGAAATTGTTCCTTCCGCTGGCGACTGGTTGTCGAACACGACATCGACAGACGGCGGGAAGCCCACACCCGTCGCAGTCGGAGCCACAACGATGTTGCTCCAGGTGGCGCTGGCGGTACCGTTGCCGCAGCGGAGCCGGATGTTGTTGAAGCTGTTGTTGACGTTCAGCACCAGCGGCGGGTTCGGCTGGTTCGCTTCCGTCTGGCTGAAGTCCGGATCGAGCCACACTTTCACCACGTCGTTGGAACCCGGGATGTATTCCGTGCGAATCACGATCGTGTGCCATTCTTCCAAGTTCACGAATGTCGGCGGATTCAGGTCCTGTTGCGCAGCCGCAGCGTCGAGGCTCCAGTTCAGTGAAATCCAGGCGTTGCCGACGATCAGCACCTGGTCGTTGTCCCACATGAAATGCAAACCGCCGTAGCCGCCGCCGCTCCCGAATTCATTGTTCAGATCGTGAAACACCATGCTGTAGCGCGTGTAAAGTGTGGCGCCGGAATTGGTGTTGTAGTTGGAGCCGATCCATGGATCGCCCGCTGCGGAGAACAGCGTGTAATCGTTTCCGCCACCGGTCGTGATCGGACCTTCAACTGTGATCGGCAGGGAAGGATAGCCCGTGGAGAAGCTCCATTCTTTCGTGAACGAGCCGCCGTTGTTGTCCGTCACCACAAGTTCAACGGCGTGCGAAGTGCCCATGCTCAACGGCGTGGGCGGTTGGTAGCTTACGGAGATGATTCCGGAATTTGTGCTTAACGTCGGCGTGACCGTGTTGCCATTGACCTTGAGCGTGATGCCAGTGACGGGAGCGCCGCCAACGACAATATGCGCGCTGAT
>CAMLLE010000162.1 GCA_946480555.1 uncultured Verrucomicrobia subdivision 3 bacterium | reverse complement strand
GGCTTTTGCGACAGTCCCGCTTTGCCCCATATCAATTCGAGCCACGCCGCAGTTCACAGACTGCCACTCTCGGATTTGGTCAATACGCCAAAACTTTCAGCCGCGGGATTCAGCTCAGTTCCAGATTGTCCTCGTCATCGTCGCATGACCGCGCTACATCAACTGCGCCAATCCGAACGAAGGCATGAACGCAACTGCCTCGCCAACACGCGAAACCTCGAAAGCAGCAAACGCCAGTTTCGTCTTTGGGATTCTCAGCCTTGCGCTTGTCTGTATTGGCCCGCTGTTTGCCCTGCCAGCGCTGGTGCTGGGACATGTCGCACTCAGGAAAAAGACGTCGCGCCGCGGCTTCGCGGTAAGCGGACTGGTCTGCGGCTACTTGAGTGTGATTCTGTTTTTCGCGGTCGCACTTCCATGGGAAATCAGGTCGATGCAGCACGAAAGACAACTGAACGCAAAGGTTTGCTTTCTCAAGCGGGGGAATCTTCAAGCGGCAAAGAGGCAGTGGGCTGAAGCACATCAGCGATCGCCGTCAGACACGCCGACGTTCGCCGACCTTGATTACGCCTCATCTAACACGATTTGCCCTTCTGGAGGAACCATCCGTCTCAATTCTGTGGCCGAGTCTCCGACCTGTTCAGTCTCCGGCCATTCAACCCCAGTACCAGAGCCAGCCTCGCCATGAAACAAACTTTGACCGCCCTCATCGCCTGCGCCCCCATCGCCATTGCCGCCGCCGCGCCGGATCATTTCCCGCCACGCGACCTGATGCAAATTGGCGTCTATTACTATCCTGAAGCGTGGCCTTCAAACCACTGGGCGCGCGACATCGGCAACATTAAGGAGCTCAACCTGGAATTCGTTCACATGGGCGAATTCGCCTGGGCATTCATGGAACCGGCAGAAGGCAAATTCGATTTCGACTGGCTGGAACGCAATGTTCAACTCTGCGCCGATCAAGGCTTGAAGGTCATCCTCTGCACCCCCAGTCCCGCACCGCCAGTCTGGCTTTCAGAGAAGCACCCCGAAGTTCTGATGGTCGATGCCAGAGGCCGGAAGATGCTGCACGGCACGCGGCAGCACGCCTGCTGGAGTGTTCAGACCTATCGCGATTACGTCGGCAAGGTCGTCGATGAACTCGGCAAACGGTTCGGCAACGACAAGCGCGTCTGGGGCTGGCAATTGGACAACGAACTCAGCCATTACGGGAAGGAACCGTGCTATTGCGACGCCTGCCACGCAAAATTCCGTGCGTGGCTGAAACAAAAATACGGCACGATCGAAAAGCTGAATCAGGATTGGGGCAACGCCTTCTGGTCGCAGATGTATCAAAGCTTCGAGCAGATCCGCATTCCCAACAAAGAGGAAACCGTCGCGCAGCTGAACGAGCATTCGATTCTCGATGCGCAACGCTGGTTCGCCGCGGAAGCGGCGGATTATTTGCGATTCCAAACGAGCGTGCTGCGCAAGCACTGCGGCGATCGCCAGTGGATCACACACAACTTCATGCACGGCTTCGATCGCGTTTACCCGGTGCTGAATGGAGAGGATTTTGAAGTGATGTCCTGGACAATCTATCCGGCGCACGGGAATGCAAACGAAGGTCCGCTCGGTTTTCGGCTCGGCGGCGCGGCGCAGATGTCTTTCGCGCACGATTTCTTCCGCAACATCAACGGAGCGCAGGGCATCATGGAACTGCAACCTGGCCAGGTGAACTGGGGCGAGGTGAATCCGCAGCCCTATCCTGGCGCGGTTCACATGTGGCTGATGCGGGCGTTTGCCGCGGGTGCGAAGTTCGTCTGCACGTATCGCTATCGCCAGCCGCTGTTTGGCGCGGAGCAATTTCATTACGGGATTGTAGGAACGGACGGCGTTACGCCGAGCAACGGTGGCGCACAGTATTCGCAGGCCGCGCAGGAGATCGGCACCTTGCGCCAGCATTTCAAGGCAGATGCGAAGGAGCCGTCCGCCTATGCTGCGCGCCGCACGGGCTTCCTCTACAACTTTGAAAACCGTTGGGACATCGACAACCACAAGCAAACCGTGCGCTGGGACACCATGGGCCATTTGTTCAAACATTACCGCGCGCTGAAGCGGGTCGGCGCGCCGGTGGACGTCATCACGGAAGACAAGGATTTCAGCAAGTATCCGTTCCTCGTGGCACCTGCGTATCAGCTGGTCGATTCCAACCTCATCTCACGACTGAAAACCTACGCGGAGAATGGCGGCCACCTGGTGTTGAGCTGCCGCACAGGAATCAAGGATCGCCGCGGGCATCTTTGGGAAGCGCCGTGGGCGGCGCCGATACTGGATTTGATCGGGGCGAAGATCAAATTCTACGACACGCTGCCCGCACCGAACGTCGCGAAGGTGAAGGCTGAAAACGCAACGCACGATTGGATCACCTGGGGCGAGGTGCTGGAACCCGCGGCCGGAACCACGACGTTGGCGACACATGCCGATCAGTTCTATGCCGGCGGAGTGGCGGCGATCACGCGCAAGACTGGGAAGGGTTCGGTGACTTACATCGGAGTGGACTCGCAGAACGGCGGACTGGAAGCACAATTGATCCGCGCCGTGTTTGAGCGCGCCAGGGTAAAGGTTGAAGATTTGCCAGAAAACTTTCTCGTCGATTGGCGCGATGGTTTCTGGGTGGCGACAAACTTCACGGAGAAATCACAGCCCGCTCCGATTCCCGCGGCGGCAAAGATTCTCTTTGGAACGCGCGACGTTCCCATCGCCGGCGTGACTGTTTGGCAGGATTGAAATGTGCAGTGTTGGCGCCTTTCCGGCGCGAGCGGCGTCTTCTGACTTCCCGTCGGCGGCTCGCGTCGCGAGCCGTTCCACTGCACACGTCTCAGAATCCATACCGCACTTGCACCCGCATCCGCCTCCTGCCATCGTGAGCGCAAACCTGATGCTGTTGGCGTGAAACGCGCACGTTATGTCAGACGAGAGACTGAGAATCCTGCTCATTGAGCATGACCCCGGGTTCAGCCGGGCAATGGGCGAGATGCTCGGCCAGGCGCGCGCACTTTCGGCCGAGCTCTCCCTGGCTTCCAATTTTGAATCCGGCGTTTCCGCACTCGCGCGAAATCGTTTTGACGTCATTGTACTGGACGTGGCTATTCCCGATGGCGCCGGCCTGGCGAACATTCCCCTGCTCCGCGCCGAGGCGCCGAAACTTCCAATCATTGCCGCCGGCGATGCTGACAGCGAAACCGTGGCCGTGGAGGCCGTGCAGGCAGGCGCGCAAGATTACCTGGTGAAAACACAACTCACGGCCGGCTGGCTGGAACGCTCGATCCGCTATGCGATTGAACGGCATCGCACCGATCTGGCGCTGATGGCCGCGGAGCAAAAGTATCACGGCATCTTCGATCATCTGGTCGAAGGCATTTTCCAGACGACACCAGACGGGCGGTATCTGCTGGCAAACGCCGCGCTCGCGCGCATTTACGGTTATGCCACGCCGGAGGAACTGACGCGCAACCTCATCGACATCGCGCACGGGCTTTACGTGGAAGATGGCCGGCGCGATGAATTCGTACGGTTGATGCAGGAGAACGACACGATCACGGGTTTCGAATCGCAGATTTACCGCAAGGACGGCAGCGTCATTTGGATTTCGGAGAACTGCCGGGCAATCCGCGACGCGCGGGGCAAACTGCTTTATTACGAGGGCACGGTGGAAGACATCACCCAGCGCCGGCATGCGGAGGAAGAACTGCGCCGATCGGAATCGGTTTACCATTCGCTGGTGGAAACGATGCCGCAGAATGTCTTCCGCAAAGATCTCCAAGGGCGATTCACGTTTGCGAACCAGCAATACTGCAAGCATTACAACTGCAAGCTGGAAGACATTCTCGGGAAAACCGATTTCGACTTCTTTCCGGCTGAACTGGCGGAGCAATATCGGCGCGATGACTGGCGCGTGATGGAAACTGGCCAGACCTACGAGATCGTCGAGGAGCACCATCCGATCGGGCAGAAGCAGCGGATCGTGCAAGTGGTGAAGACGCCACTGTACGGGCCCGATGGAAAAATCATCGGGCTGCAGGGAATTTTCTGGGACATCACGGAACAACGGCAGGCAGAGGAACGGATCCGCCGCGCCAATGCATTGCTCGCGAAGAATCGGAAGGAGCTGCATGCAAAGAACCAGCAACTGGAGGAAGACCTGGTCATGGCGCGCGAAATCCAGCTCACCATGCTGCCGCAGCAGTACCCGGTGTTCCCCCGCTCCGCTTCGGCCTCCGAGAGCGCCCTCCAGTTTGCGCATCGCTACCTGCCCACCGGCGCGGTCGGAGGCGACTTCTTCGCCGTGTCTTCGTTGTCCAGCCACGAAGCGATGGTGTTCATCTGCGACGTTGCCGGCCACGGCGTGCGTTCCGCGCTGGTCACTGCAATGATCCGTGCGCTGGTGGAGGAGTTGAAGCCGCGCGGCCGTGAGCCGGGCGATTTCATGACCAAGTTGAACAGCGATCTGCACGCAATTTTGAAGCACGCGGGCACGCCGCTTCTGACAACGGCGTTCTACCTCGTGGCGGATTATCGCTCCGGTGTGATGCGCTACACGAATGCCGGTCATCCCAAGCCGCTTCATCTCCGTCGCGATCTGAAACGCGTGGAACCGCTGGTGAACATCGGCGGCAAAAGCCAGCCGGCGCTCGGACTGTTCGAGAACGCGAATTACGAGACTTCCGAAGTTCCGATCGCGACAAACGACCTGGTCATGCTCTTCACCGATGGTTTGTATGAAGTTCATGGCCCCGATCAGGAACTCTACAGCCAGAATCTGCTCATTCAGGAAATCGAACGGCGCTTGAATCGCCCTGCGTCCACGCTGTTCGATGAGCTGATCGCGCAAATCCAGGAGTTTTCAGCGGATGGCCGTTTTGCGGACGACGTTTGCCTGGTGGCTATGGAAGTGATGCGCATTGGTGACCCGGAAGATTGAGTGGAGGTTCCCGACTATCTGCGAAGCACGCCCATTCGTGGCACTTGAAGCGGGGAGCGCCAACTTCAGCGCAGTTTCCCAAAAAAGTTCAAAGGAACCTCTTTACTGCCGCGGTTTGTGAACTAGGATTTTCAGTGGAACCGCAACCGCGGTTCCAGCAATGGATCTGAAGCGACACGTTCCTGGTGTTCGCCAGCCGGTGCCTGCGGCAACTCGGCTCTTCCCATCAACCGTCCCGAGTCACCAGCCAGCGTCGCTCTGCACGTCGGCGCTTCAGGTCATCAACCAACGAAAGGATCATCCCATGGACCTGCATCATCCCATCCTGCGTGAATTCCCAGAACATCGTGAAGCCGTCCGTCGGCTCAAGGGTTCCAGCGACCACTTCCGCCACATTTACGACGAGTACCATCGCCTGGACGACGAAATCTACCGCATCGAGGAGGAAATTGACTTCGCGACCGATCAGGAAACTGAAGAAATGAAAATGCGCCGCGCGAAGCTGAAGGACTACATCTACCATTTGATCCGCCATGCGCCGACGCCGGGATTGCCACAACCTTCCGCCTCCACCCAAACTGGCGCGCAGGCTGCAATTTGACTGCTCTGATTCGCGAGAATCGGAACGCAGCGAACTGAGCGACAAGGTCAAATTGCCGCTCAGTTTGAATAACGGCGTGAATCTCTATATTTAGCAACTCGGGTTGGAGAATTCTGCCCGTGAACCGCATGGTAAGGCGCGTCACTCTGTGCGCGCCGAAGTCTGTTAACCATCGAGAGCGGCCCGCACCGAGTGACGCGCCCCACTCCCGCCGGTTCAACGGAACAAAGCGTCCGTTTTCTACGCGGGACTCTCATTCGGCCGTAGATCAGGGCTGTATCGTCTCGACCAGCTTCGGCGTGGTTAAATGCCCTTCGATGCGGCGAAACCCCAATCTCCAATTTGTGCAATCGCCAAAGCACCGACGCTTTCATCTCCGTTGTCGAACCGCTACCTTGCAGTCGTGCTTTTCAGCCGCCCATCAAGATGAAACGAAACATTGCGTCAAAAGAAACACTGCCCATTGCCTTGAGCATCGCCGGTTCGGACAGCGGCGGCGGAGCGGGCATTCAAGCGGATTTGAAGACGTTCACCGCGCTGGGAGTCCACGGAACGACAGCGATCACCTGTCTCACTGCCCAGAATCCGCGCGGCGTTTCAGGCATTCACGCCGCAACTCCGGAGATTGTCCGGCAACAAATTGAAGCTGTTTTTGCCGAACTGCCACCAGCGGCGGTGAAAACCGGAATGCTCTTTTCGGAAGAGATCATTGGCGCGGTCGTCGAGTTCTTCGAAGCGGAAGTCCGTCCGCCGCTGGTTGTCGATCCGGTCATGATCGCCACATCGGGCGCGCGCTTGTTGAAGGAATCTGCCGCGCGCCTGTTGATCGAACGCCTGCTGCCACTCGCGACCATCGTCACGCCAAATCTGGATGAAGCCCAGCTTCTTGCCGGCCACGAATTGAGATCGGTCGAAGATCTGCGAGCGGCCGCACAAGTCCTCCATGAACGTTTCGGTTGCGCCGTTCTCGTCAAAGGCGGCCATCTGCGCAACAGCCGTGACGCTGCGGATGTGTTCTTCGATGGTGAAACGGAACTCCTGTTGACCGCGCCGTTCGTGAAAGGTGTCAGCACGCACGGCACAGGCTGCACCTATTCCGCCGCCATTGCTGCGTTTGTGGCGAAAGGCAAACCGCTGCCCAAGGCGGTGGAGCTTGCGAAGAATTACATCACGAACAGCATCGCGCGCAGCCACAAAACGGAAAATCACTTCGTTCTGAATCATCAGGCTCGGTAGCCTGAACTCGCCCAGCCCAATGCAACTCAGCGCTCCGGGATGCGCAGGGTCGTCAATGAGAACGGCTCCACCGTACAGCTGAATTCGGCTGCGACGCCGCCAAGCGCCGTCTCAATCGGACGAACCACATCTGGAGCGTCCAAGGTATTCTCTG
>CAMLLE010000161.1 GCA_946480555.1 uncultured Verrucomicrobia subdivision 3 bacterium | reverse complement strand
CTGGCCCAGCGGCAGGTGCTCGCGCAATCGAACAAGGTTGAATTGAACCGGTTCGGGAAATTCGAAGACGAGTTCAGGATTCAGCACGGCGTCGTCCGTGGTCCAATAGGTATCGCGCCGGTTGTCCAATACCTTTTCCGGAACGAAATGGGAGTCATCGCCGCGCGTGTTGCTGGCGGTCAGCTTTGCCTTGGGCGCAAGGTCGTTGGCGAATGCAGCGTCGAGCCATAGCTTCAGTCCGCGCAATGACTTCACGTCATTCTCATGAATCAACCCGCGGCGATCGGGTGGAATGTTCAGCAGCAGATTGGCGCCACGCCCGACGGATTTAAGGTAAAGGTCCACGAGGTTCTCGGGCGAACGAACCTTGGAATCCTCGGCGGCGTGGTAAAACCACCCGGGACGAATCGAGACATCGCACTCCGCGGGAATCCAATGGGTGCCGGGACGATCGCCCGAGCTGAGCCGCTTTTCGTCGGCTTCACCTGGGGCAAAGTCCGCGCCGTTCAAAGTCGCCCAGCAGGTTTCATCCGCGATGCCCCGTTCGTTGCCGACCCAGCGGGCGTCGAGCCCGGCGTCGCTCCAGATGCACGTGCGCGGCTGAAGTTCTCGCACCAGATTCCAGGTGCCGGGCCAGTCGTAGTAGGTCTTGCGATCGATCACTCGTTTCTCCCGAGCGCCGCCGTAAAAGCCATCGCCGCCGTTGGCGCCGTCGAACCAGATCTCAAAGATCGGCCCGTAGCCCGTCAGTAGTTCGCGAATCTGATTTCGATAATACGTGATGTATTCGGGCGTCCCGTAATCCGCGCGATTCCGATCCCACGGAGAAAGGTAAACGCCGAATTCCAGTCCGTGCCGTTTGCAGGCTTCGGCAATTTCCTTCACCACATCGCCCTGGCCGTTCTTCCACGGGCTGTTTTTCACCGAATGTTCCGTGAACTTCGATGGCCACAGGCAAAAGCCATCGTGATGCTTCGCTGTGAGAATCAGAGCTTTCATACCGGACTCAGCGGCAACGCGCGCGATCTGATTGGCGTCGAAATCCGTCGGGTTGAACTGTTGCGGGGTTTCATCGCCGTAACCCCATTCCTTGTCCGTGAACGTGTTGATCGTGAAATGGAGGAAGCCGTAATACTCGAGTTCATGCCAGCGCAGTTGACGCGCATTGGGCGTGGGGCCAAATGCCTTTGGTGCGGTAGCAACTTCCCGCGTCGCTTTCAATCCGCCTTCGCGGCGGAAGTTCATTCCAACTGCCGCCAGCCGTTGTTCGTGAGTCTTCATCCGGCGCTTGAAGTCGTCCCAATTGCGGTTCTCTTTGGCGGACCAGCCGATCTCGGCCAGGGCGCAGGCGCGTGGGAAAAGCATGTACTCGACATGCCGGAAGTTGGGGATGTACTCGTCCAGAGATTGGCCTGCACGCCGAGGATGTGGTGCTGCAACGAAGGCGGCAGCTGCGGCGGCATTGGCTCGAAGGAATAGACTTTTTCCATCGGCACAAATCCGCCGATCGCGAACGGCTCGTTCGCCGTGTCGCGCGATTGGTAATAATCGAAATAGCAGAAGCCTGTCGGCGTCATCACCGCATCGTGCCCCTGGCTGGCTGCTTCTGCGCCACCACCGATCCAATCCATCACGGCTGCGTTGGGTGCGAGGCCGCCCTCCAGGATTTCGCTCCAGCCGATCAGCTTTCGTCCGTGCGCGTTGACGGATTTCTCCATGCGCCGGATGAAGTAGCTTTGCAGCTCGTGCTCGTTCTTCAGCCCTTCCGCTTTCATTCGCGCCTGGCATTTCGTGCACGCCCTCCAATTCTCCTTCGGCACTTCGTCTCCGCCGATGTGGAGGTATGGCCCGGGAAACAGCGGCGCGACTTCGGCCAGGATGTCGTCCAGGAACGCGAAGGTTTCGTCTTTGCCCGCGCAGTAGATTCCATGAAAAACCCCGCCGATCAGGCCCGGCTCGAACGGCCCCCCGGTGCAGCTGAACTGCGGATACGCCGCCAGCGCAGCGCTTGCATGGCCGGGCATTTCAATCTCCGGCACCACCGTGATGTGCCGCGCCGCTGCGTAGGCCACCACTTCGCGAATGTCATCCTGCGTATAAAATCCGCCGTAGCGCCCTTTCGCATCATACGCAGGGCTGTCCTTTGGGCTCATCCCGAAACCCGTTCCCGGTCGCCAGGCGCCGATCTCCGTAAGCTTGGGATATTTTTTGATTTCAATGCGCCAGCCCTGGTCGTCGGTGAGATGCCAGTGAAACGTATTCAACTTGTGCAGCGCCATGTAATCCAGTAGCCGCTTGATTTCGTCCTTGGAAAAGAAATGGCGGCTCACATCGAGCATTACCCCGCGCCATTTGAAGCGCGGTTGATCTGTGATTTGAACGGCCGGAATTTCCCAGGCCACACCCGTTGCCGGTTGCGCGGCGAAAACTTCAGCCGGCAGCAGCTGCAGCAGCGTATGCGTGGCGTGCTGCAATCCAGCGGAAGTCGGCGCGCGGAGGGCGACGGATTCTGCCGTCACGGAGAGTTCATAGCCCTCCTCTCCAAGAGCCGGGGCGAGGTTCGTCGTCAGCAGAATCGCGCCGTTCGCCTTTGAAACGTCGCTGGAGAGCGGGAAGGGGAATCCCGTTCCGCTCCGCAGCCGGGTCGCCAGCACTTCAGCCGCGGGCCGGCTGGCCGCATCAGCGACGATGCGTGTGTCCTGATTCAGCGCAAAAGCTCCTTCGCTGGTTTCGATTTTCCGCGGAGCGGGAACGATCGCAAGGTTGGCAGCCATCGCGGCGGCCGTCAGAAACGAGCCGACCCAAGTCACGATTGAAGTTTTCATGGTTCAGTTCTCGGAGCGTTGTTCGGGACGGCCCAAACCCGAAGCGGCAGCGTGGCGCGAATGTCATCCGACGCCGCGCCGACCAGCAGTTCGTATTTGCCTTCTTCGACTGCGTAGCGTTTCCCGCGTTCGTCCCAGTGCCGAAACTGAGCGATCCCCACTTCAATTTCAACCCGCTTCACCGCGCCTGCCGGAATTGTCACCCGCTGGAATCCGCACAACGTCTGACGCGCCTGGGGCAGCGCAGGCTTCACGTGCCGGAAATAAACCTGCACCACTTCATCGCCGGTCCGCCTGCCTGCATTCGCAACTTCCAGAATCACACGAACCGAATCGTCGGCGCTGACTTCCATCCGATCCAGCCGCGCGTCGCGGAATTTGAACTTCGCGTAGCTCAGCCCGTGGCCAAAGGCGAACAATGGTTTGCCGCTGAAGTAACGATAGGTGCGGTTGGACATCGCGTAGCTGGTGAACTCCGGAAGGTCGGTGGTGGACCGATAGAAGGTGATTGGGAGTTTGCCGCCTGGATTGAATTCTCCGAACAAGGCTTCCGCCACCGCGGTTCCTCCTGCCTGCCCCGGATACCAGGCTTGAAGAATTGCCGGAATCCGATCCGCAATCCACGGCATCGCCACCGCGCTGCCGCTGCAATTCACAAACACGATGGGCTTTCGCGTCGCAGCCAGCGCTTTGAGAAGTCCCAGCTGGCCGGCGGGCAGCTCGATGTGCGTGCGGTCGCCGCCATGAAACCCGTCGTGCTCCACGTGCAACGCTTCGCCTTCCAGTTCGGGACTCAGGCCGCCAACGTAAATCAGCACGTCGGCGGTTCGCGCCAGTTCCAAGGCTTTTTGCTGTCCACTCGCGGTTTCAATCGCATTCGTCGCGTCGTTGGAAACTGACAATGGACAACCCGGTTCAAACAGCACCTCCGCTTTGGATTCAGCCGCGCGGCGAATGCCTTCGAGAATTGTCACCGGTCGCGATGGAGTGCCGAAGTAGTTGCCAAGCAGCATCGGAACGGAATCCGCATTCGCGCCAATCACGGCAATGCGCTTCAGCTTCTCAAGGTTCAACGGCAGCAGTCCGTCGTTCTTCAACAGGACCAGGGATTCGCGCGCGACGGCGAGTGCGAGCTGGCTGTGTTCCGCAATGTCGTTCGCCGTGACGGGAATCTGCGCGTATGGCACCTGCTCAGGCGGATCGAACAACCCTAGCTTGAATCGCGCCGCCAGCACCCGCGCCAGCGCCGTGTCGAGTTGCGCCTCCGTCACGAGGCCGCTGGCAACGGCGTTCGTGAGATGCTGATATTCTGTGCCGCACGTGAGATCGCATCCGGCCTCGATCGCCTGCGCACCGGCCCGTTCAAAACTCGGATGCGTTTTATGAAACATCACCATGTCATGCACGGCGCCGCAGTCGGAGACCACCTGGCCAGTGAACCGCCATTGGCTGCGCAGCAAATCGGTCAGCAGCCACGCGTCGCCGCAGACCGGCGTCCCATTTAGTCGATTGTAAGCGCCCATCACTGCGCCAACGCGGCCTTCGCGAACTGCAGCTTCGAAGTGCGGCAAATACGTTTCGAACAAGTCGCGCTCGGGCGGACGGGCGTCGAAACTGTGCCGCACAGATTCCGGCCCGCTGTGAACGGCGAAGTGTTTTGCGCACGCCAGTGCTTTGACATAGCGAGGATGGTTTCCTTGCATGCCGCGAATGAAGGCAACGGCGAGACGCGCGGTGAGAAACGGATCTTCACCATACGTTTCCTGGCTGCGACCCCAGCGCGGATCGCGGACGATGTTGATGTTGGGAGACCAGAAGGTGAGCCCGGTGTAGTTTGCGCTGTCACCGTTGTGCGCTTCGGTGTAGGCACGATGCTTGGCGCGTGCCTCGGTGGCGATCACATCTGCCGTTTCTCGCAGCAACGCCGGGTTCCAGGTTGCCGCCATGCCGATCGCCTGCGGAAAAACGGTCGCAATTCCATTCCGCGCCACACCGTGCAACGCTTCGTTCCAATAATCGTAGGCAGGCAAACCCAGCCGCGGGATGGCGGGTGCGCGATTGCAGATTTGCAGCGCCTTCTCTTCCAGTGTCATTCGCCGGATCAGATCGGCGATTCGGATTTCCATCGGCGCAGAAGAGTTTCTCCAATGGGGAAGTTTTGAACCGTCGTCATTCGCAAATGAAGGAGTGGTTGTGAAGCGCAGGACCAGGAGAGCTGCCGCGATCCAGTTTGGGATTCGCCGGGTGCGGTCATTTGGGCATTCACTCATGTTGTGATGCGCCAGCCCGCATCGGTTGCGTATCCTTTGCGCCCTCCGCGGACTTCGCGTGAGGCAGCAGCTCTCAATGCAAACATGAAATCAGATCGGGCCTGGCTTGATGTTCCGAGCATACTGCAATCGTCCGGTGCCCCTGCATCACGCAAACAAGTGAGCTGCCTGCGAGTTGATTTACCAGTTCACCGGCAGGATTGCGGTGGCGACCGTATCCAGATCTTCGCGCTCTTGAAGCGATTGAACAACCGCGGACAGAGCGCGTTTCAGGCGTCCTTCGAAGATGGTTTTGCTTCCAGCCATAACGCAGATGGGTGCGTCCAGATCGAGCAATGCATCTGAGAGCCGCAACGTGACGCTGCCGCTGGCGGGTGTTTCGATGAAGATCGTCTGCCCTTCAACTCGAGCAGAGAAGACTTCGCTCGGCTTCGCGTCTTTCGCTTCGCGGCTCAGCCAGTACAACCGCGTGTGCAGCGCGTTGTCGTCCTGCTTCCAGACGACGCGCTTCGGCCACGGGCTGCGGCGCAAGGGCGACATGCGCGGGATCACCTCCGCTTCACGGCCCTGCATGTTGTGCGGCAAACCCGCGAATACCGTAAGCCGATGCGGATATCCGTCCGGATCGGCGGACTGCAACGCATCTAGCCGGTCGCTGAACTGGCGGACGACGACGTTGCGATTGTAGGGCGAGTCTTCGCCGCCCATGTAGAGGAAGAAGGGCAGGTTGCGCAATCCGTCGGGCGTGATCTCGTTGGGATGTCCCGCACACATGGCAGCCGCCGCAAAGCGATCCGAGAGACGTGGCGCAAGTTGATAAACGCCGTCGCCGCCTGCCGAATAGCCGATCAGGTAAACGCGGTTGGGATCGACGTTGCGCTGCAAAACGTAGTCGGCAATCAACCGATCGAGCAACGCGTCCACCCAGATCACGTGCCACATATCCCAAGTGTTGGCGGGGGCGCGCGGCGCGACATTGATGCTGCCGGGCGGGAACTCGTAACGGCCAAAATAGCCTTTCCAATTTGCATCGTTGCTCGCCTCCGTTCCCTGACCGCCGCCGTGCAGGGTGATCCAGAGGCTGTTCTTCCCGTCCGTTGCATCGCCAAAACTGCGTTCAAGCCATTTCAATGTTTTGTCGCCGATCTTGATTTTCCTCGCGTGCAATTCGGATTCGGCGGATTCAATGCGCCGGCGGCGGAAGTCTTCCCAGACGAGCGACACTACCCGCTCAGCCGTTGATTTGGAGAGTTCAATGTTCGGTGCAGTGCCGCGTTCGGCTGCTGGCTGGGCCAGCCAGGATTCCGTTGCGAGCACTTCCGCTGGAACGGGCGTGAGTTCATCCCATGCGATGTCGAGCGTCGTCGAGGCGAAGAACACGGAGGAACTGATCATCTTCTCGCGCACATCAGCGCCGCTCTGAAACCGCAGCGTCGCGTGATCGGAATTGGCGGGCAGCACAAACGCAGGCATGTCGTTCAAATCGGCGGTTCCCGCCCGGGTGAAATTTGTGCTGATCAATGCGCCGTTCGCGTTCCGCAGTTCAACGCTCGTCTGCAGCCGTTCGCCTCCGGTTGTTTCCCTGAGCCGGACATTGAGCGTAATCCCGGTTGAATTGGTTGCCGGTTCCAGCGCAGCGTAATGTGCCGAGACATTCACCGCCGGCACTTCGCGGGAGTGCGGATCCCACGCGAGCGGAAAGTGTTCGCCGGTTCGGCGCCAGCTGGTCGCGAAAATCTGGTTCAAATGATTCGTGCTGCGCGCGGTTTTCGCTGCGTCGCCATTGAACCAGCCGCGATTCAAGCCGGCCTTGTCGTGTTCATCCGCGCCGGTGAAATGCCAGCCGTCATCCCAGATTTCCGCCCAGGTG
>CAMLLE010000160.1 GCA_946480555.1 uncultured Verrucomicrobia subdivision 3 bacterium | reverse complement strand
AACGGCAGAATTCCAGCCCCTGCGCTTGAACCCGGCGAACCTGAAAGGGAGATCGC
This sequence comes from uncultured Verrucomicrobia subdivision 3 bacterium, assembly GCA_946480555.1. The sequence goes on along the minus strand of CAMLLE010000160.1, from coordinate 6,932 downwards.
ACCCCCGACAAAGAATCGCCTCGAAGCCATGCTCGAACGCCGCTAAGTTCAGCATCGTCTCCTCGTCGTAACGGCGCTCTGGCGGGCGCCGTTCGTTTTTACAGGACTTCGGCCGACATCCGTTGGGGTGATTACCCGGATGAAAGGCCGCCCTGCGAAATGGATGATTTGGAAGGATGCCGCTTCGATCATGAAACTGACGCTTCGACTACGCTTTCACACGCGCTTTGGCGAATCACTGCTCGTGGCGGGGAATCACTCCGCACTCGGGAACAATGATCCCGCGCTGGCCACTCCGCTCCATTACCTGAACCACGATTTCTGGGAAACGACGCTTGAGCTGGATCAGGGTTCCATTCCTGAAGACGGCTTGAACTACAGCTACGTTTTCCGCGACGTTCACGGCGCGCTCTCCCCAGATTGGGGGCGCGATCGGTGCATTCCGAAATCGCTGCTTTCGTCGGAGAATATTCTCATCGTGGACTCCTGGAACGAACCCGGTTTTCCCGAGAACGCCTTCAGCACGCAGCCGTTTCGAGACGTGCTGATGCCGCGCGGGGAAAGTCCCGCCTCGAGGCCAGGAACATTCACGCATGTCTTTCGCGTGCGCGTCCCCTTGGTTCAACCCGGTCAGAAGCTTTGTTTGATCGGCAGCGTGGATGCACTCGGCAATTGGGAGGTGCGCCGGGCGATCCCCATGCAACGCGGCGACGCCAGCGAGTTCACGGCGTTTCTGGATCTCGGTCATGTTCCGTTCCCGCTGAGTTACAAATACGTTGTGACGGATGCCGCTGGCGCGCCGGTGCGCTTTGAAGACGGCGTGCGAACACTCGACGGCGCACCGGCTGGCGCGCGAGCGATCTTGAACGATGGATTCGCCGTGCTGCCCTCGGCGGGTTGGCGAGGCGCGGGCGTTGCCATCCCGGTTTTCAGTTTGCGGAGCGAGACCAGTTTCGGCGTGGGCGAGTTCACCGATCTAAGGCAGCTGGCGGACTGGTGTGTGCAGACGGGGCTGAAGTTGATCCAGATTCTGCCCGTGAACGACACCACAGCCACCCACACATGGGTGGATTCGTATCCTTACGCCGCGATCTCCGCCTTCGCATTGCATCCGCTCTACCTGAACTTGAGCGAAGTCGTGACGGACGAAACGCGACCGCTGCTGAAGGAGCTGGAATCCGAACGTCGGCGGCTGAACTCGCTTCCCGAAGTCGATTACGAAGCCGTGATGAACGCCAAGCTTGGCCTGCTGAAACGCATTTTCGCCAGGCAGAAAAAGGCCACGCTCGGCAGCCGTGCGTTCAAGGAATTCTTCGAGGCAAATCGCGAATGGCTCGTCCCGTATGCCGTGTTCTGTTCGTTGCGCGATCGTTTTGGCACCCCGGATTGGTCGCAATGGCCGGAGCACTTTGACTGCACGCCGGGCATTCTGGAACAACTGAGCGCGCCCGGCGCAGCGGATTATGATTCTGTCGCGCTGCATTATTTCATTCAGTTTCACCTCGACCGCCAGCTGCAGTCGGCCGCCGCTTACGCGCACGAACACGGAGTCGTTCTCAAAGGCGACATCGCGATTGGCGTGGCGCGGTACGGTGCTGACACATGGCAGAGTCCGGAGTTGTTCCACCTCGAGATGCAGGCTGGCGCGCCGCCGGATCCGTTTGCCGAGAAAGGGCAAAACTGGGGCTTTCCGACCTACAACTGGCCGCGCATGCAGGAGGACGGCTTCGGATGGTGGAAGCGGCGTTTCGCGCAGATGGCGCGCTACTTCGATGCATTCCGCATCGATCACATTCTGGGATTCTTCCGCATCTGGAGCATACCGCTGGATGCCGTGGAAGGAATCCTTGGACGGTTCGAACCGGCGATTCCGGTGCGGCGTGATGAGTTTGCAGGGCGCGGAATTGCGTTCGAGCGCACCCGATTCGCTGAGCCGTTCATTTCGAATCTGGTGCTGCAGGAAATCTTTGGTCCCGACGCGGAACAGATAAAACGCGAGTTCATGTTGCGGCTCGGCGCCGATCGTTATGCGCTGAAACCGGAGTTTGCGACGCAAAAGCTGATCGATGCGCATTTTCAGAAGCTCGAATCCACGACCGAGAATCGCTCGTTGAAGCTCGGACTGTTTGATCTCGCCAGCAACGTCATCGTCTTCGAAGTCGAAGAAGCCGGCGGTGAGCAGTTCCATTTCCGGCTCGATATGCCGAAGACGACTTCGTTCCGGAACTTCGATTCCGATACACAGTCGAAGCTGCTCGATCTTTACAACGAATACTTCTTCCGTCGTCAGGATGCGTTTTGGGAACAACAGGCAATGCAGAAGTTGCCGGCGTTGAAGGGCGTGACGGACATGCTGATCTGCGGCGAAGATCTCGGCATGGTGCCGCACTGTGTGCCCGGTGTGATGAAACGGCTGGGCTTGTTGAGCCTGGAAATCCAACGCATGCCAAAGGCTCTCGGGCTGACCTTCTCGCGACCGGCGGATGCGCCGTATCTCAGCGTGGTGACGCCCTCGACGCACGACATGAGCACGATCCGCGGGTGGTGGCGCGAAGACGCGGTACTGGCGCAGCGCTTTTACAACGAGGAACTCAGCTTGCCCGGATTGGCGCCGGCGACCTGTTCCACCGAGGTGAATGAGCTGGTAATCAAGCAACACCTCCGCTCTCCAGCGATGTGGAGCATTTTCCAACTGCAGGATCTGCTGGGCTCAGATGAACAGTTGCGGCGTCCGGATGTCGATTCCGAGCGCATCAACATCCCGGCGAATCCGAAACACTATTGGCGTTTCCGGATGCATCTGACCTTGGAGAAGCTGCTTGGCGAGGAGGCATTCAATGCGCGATTGAAGTCGCTGCTCGCTTCAGCCGGAAGGTAGGGCGCGTCGCTCCGCGCACGCCGGGGATTCAATCCGAAGCTGAACCTGTTGCGGCGGAAACGAGCACCGCACCTGCTACGGCGTTTGCGTTGGCGGATTTGGCCCGCCATCGTTCCCCTTCGCCAGCACCCAGGCCTTCATCAAAAAACCCAGCGCGAGGCTGATTCCAGCGACGATCCAAAAGAGCGGAATGCTCTGTTGATTGAAACCATGCAGGAGGTTCATCCCGAACAAGCTGGCCACGGCGGTGAGCGGAAAGAAGAGTGCGGCCAGGATGTTCAACCGATGGCTCGCTTGGAGTGCCTGCCGCGCGACCTTTGCCTGTTCCTCCGCTTCGCGGGCGGTCCGATACTGCAGCGCGTTGCGGGTATCTTCGAGCAAGAGGTCCAGATTGCGCTCAATCTCGTAAGCCATGTCACGCATCTCAATCAGGAACGTGTCGCCACGTATTGCGTCGCGGGCGGTTTGGATTGCGCCGTGCATGTTGCGCGCGGAGCGGACGAGTGGCGTCAGCTTCTCGATCAAATCGAACAGGGCCGTCACGTTGGAAGCGGTTTCGTACTCCTGCGACAACTGCGCTTCGAGCTCGCTGAAGCTTTGAAGGTGGCGCTTCAAACTGCCAGGGCCGGGGCCGCCGCGGCTCAACTGCCATTCACCTTTTGGAGTGCGCCAGAATAGCAAACCCTCGCGCTGGCGATCGTCTGGACCGGGCGGCTTGTTCAGGATCAACAAGAGATGCCCATCTTCGATAATCGCGCGTTGCCGGCCGTAGGTTGACTGGCCCAGGCGGATTTTGATGGCTTCGGGAAGTGACCAGGTGGGCGGAATAATCATATTGGTGCGCTCCGTTCTGCGCGGACGATGGCGGGAACGGCTGGGAGGGTCAACTCTGGAATCCCCTGGCGGGACCTTGCGGCGCAGCAAGTTGTCACAAAAAACCATTTGACCGTTTCCAATTACCTACTTACCGTTCGGTAAGTTTATGTCCAAAGCTGCCCTGGCCAGCAAGGTTTCGGAAACGCGCGAGCAGATCATGCAGGCGGCGCTCAAGCATTTTTCCCGCAACGGCTATTCGGCCACGTCGGTCCAGCAGATTGTTGATGAAGCCCAAGTCTCCAAGCCGGCGCTCTATTATTATTTCAACGACAAGGCTGGCTTGTTCCAGGCGCTGGTGGATGAAGCCCACGACGAACGATATCGGCTGATTCAACACGCCGCAAAATCATCCAGCAGGCTGGGTGAGCAGCTGGTGGAGCTCGTCACGCAGCTGTGCGCCTACGTGAGAAAGAACGCCGAGCTGTCGCGCATCGCGTTTTCCACCACGTTCGCCGCACCCGGCGAGGTGCCGCCGGGGCTGCGGTGCTCCGAGAAATGCGAGCGTAACTTCGAGTTCATTCATTCCCTCCTGAAGAAGGGCCAGGCCGAGGGGGTGTTGGACAAACGTTTCAACAGCCGCGAGCTTGCGTTCGGTTTTTATGGGCAGGTGAATATGTATGTCGTGTCGCAACTGCTCATGCCGGACTTTGTCGTCGATCGCCAGACGGCGGGCCGGATCGTGGAACTGTTTTTGAGCGGCGCAGCGGCAAAAACGCCTGCGCACAATGGATTCTCAGGAAGGAAGAAATGAAACGGAAAGTCATATTCGCAATCGTCATCGTCATCTTCATGTTCGGCGGTCTGGCCGGGATCAAGGTGCTGCAGATTCAAAGCCTCATGGCTGCGGCCGCCAAAATGCAGCAGCCGCCGGAGACGGTTTCCTCCGCCCTTGCCCGCGAGGAAACCTGGCAGGACACGCTCGAAGCCATCGGCTCCATCTCCGCCGTCCAGGGCGTGAACATCACACCCGAGATTGGTGGCATCGTGAGCGAGATCGCCTTCGAATCCGGCGCCGTCGTCAACAAGGGCGATCTGCTGGTCCGGCTCGACACCTCGACGGAGGAGGCGCAGCTCCGGGCGTTGGAAGCACAGGCCAGCCTCGCCCGCGTGAACGCCGAACGCATGCGCCAGCTACGGGCGGACAACACCGTGTCACAATCCGAATTCGACACGGCCGACGCCACGCTGAAGCAGGCGCAGGCCAATGCAGATGCGATTCGCGCAGCGATTGAGAAGAAAACCATTCGCGCCCCCTTCGCTGGAAAACTCGGCATCCGCCAGGTGAACCTGGGTGAGTATCTCGACAACGGAAAATCGATTGTGTCGCTTCAATCGCTTTCGCCCGTGTATGCGGATTTCTCAATGCCGCAGCAGGAGCTTGCGAAGCTCAAACCGGGAATGAAGGTGCGCGTCACCACGGACGCCTATCCAGCGCAGAAATTCGACGGCGAACTGACTGCGATCAATCCCGATCTCGATTCCGTCACGCGCAGCATCCGGCTGCAGGCCACGCTGGAAAACCGCGAACAGCTGCTGCGACCCGGGATGTTTGCGCGCGTCGAAGTGCTGCTGCCGGTCGAACACAAGGTGCTGATCGTGCCGGCAACCGCGATTCTGAGCGCGCCGTTTGGTGATTCCGTTTACGTCATTGAGCCGGCCACGAACAATCCCGCCAACGGGCTGGTCGCGCGCCAGCAATTCGTCCGCACCGGCCGTTCGCGTGGCGATTTCATTTCGATCGAAAACGGACTCAAGGCGGGAGTGAAAGTGGCTTCGTCCGGCGTCTTCAAGCTCCGCAACGGCGCGCCCGTGGCTGAAAACAACGAGGTCACGCCGAAACCCACTGAGACGCCCCGTCCGCCGGACCGTTAAGCCGCCGTTTGGACCTGAAGGAATCCCATGAAGTCCATAACCGATATTTTCATTCGGCGGCCCGTGTTGGCGCTGGTTGTGAACCTGATCATTCTGATCGCCGGGTTCACCGCCATCAAAACGCTGAACGTCCGGCAGTATCCAAGAAGCGAGAACGCCACGGTCACCGTGACGACAGTGTACGTCGGCGCCAGTGCCGAACTGGTGCGCGGTTTCATCACGCAGCCGCTGGAGCGGGCGATCGCCGCGGCGGACGGCATTGAGTATCTGCAATCGAGTTCCACGCTGGGGATGTCCACGATCACCGCGCGGCTGCGATTGAATTACGACGCCAACAAGGCGTTGTCGGAAATCAATTCCAAGGTCAACCAGGTCCGCAACGATCTGCCGCCTGAAGCTGAAGTTCCAATCATCAACATTGAAACGGCGGATTCGCGTTTCGCCTCCGCCTACTTGAGCTTCACATCCGAAATCCTCGAAGCAAACCAGATCACGGATTACCTCGTGCGCGTGGTGCAGCCCCGGCTCTCGGCGCTGGAAGGCGTGCAGCGCGCGGACATTCTGGGCGGACGCACGTTTGCGATGCGCATCTGGCTGAAGGCCGATCGTCTCGCCGGCTACAACATCAGCCCGGATCAGGTCCGCCAGTCGCTCGCCGCGAACAATTATCTCTCCGCCGTCGGCCGAACCAAGGGCGCGCTCGTTCAGGTCAATCTCACTGCGAACACCGACCTGCGTTCCGTTGAGGAATTTCGCGAGCTGGTAATCGGACGATCGGGCAATCAATTGGTGCGTTTGCGTGACGTGGCCGACGTGGTGCTCGGCGCTGAAGACTACGATTCTGAAGTGCGTTTCAACGGCGAGCGCGCGGTATTCATGGGCGTGTGGGTGTTGCCCAACGCGAACTCGCTGGACGTCATCAAACGCGTCCGCACCGAGATGGACGCGATCCAGAAGGAGCTTCCCACCGGCCTTTCGGGACGCATTGCCTACGACGCGACGAAGTACATCGACGATGCGATCAACGAAGTCATCAAGACGCTGTCGGAGACGCTGGTCATCGTCGCGCTGGTGATCTTCCTGTTCCTGGGCTCGCTTCGTTCCGTCCTGATACCGCTGGTTGCGATTCCAGTTTCGCTGATCGGCGCGGTGTTCCTGATGCAGATTTTCGGCTTCTCGCTGAACCTGCTCACGCTGTTGGCAATCGTGCTGTCGGTCGGGTTGGTGGTGGACGATGCGATCGTAGTGGTCGAGAACGTGGAGCGTCACATTCGCGAGGGTCAGACAGATCGGAAGAGCACACGTC
>CAMLLE010000159.1 GCA_946480555.1 uncultured Verrucomicrobia subdivision 3 bacterium | reverse complement strand
CCGCCGAAGACACCCACAGTGCCATCGCCATGCCCCCACCAGACGTCCTTCATGTGCGCGTGGAAAATGCGGCTGCCAAACTCGCGGATGAAACGCACGTAGCACACGCCTTGATAACCAAGGTGCGAAGGATCGTAATTGAAGCCGAATCGCTTGTGCTGCTTCACGGCGTCCAGCGCGCGTTTGGCAGACGCTATGTCGAACGCGATTTCCGTGGGATGCACTTCCAGCGCGAAGTTCACATTCTCCTGTTCGAACACATCGAGAATGGGCGTCCAGCGTTGCGCGAAATCGACAAAGCCTTTCTCCAGGAACTTCTGGTCCGTCGGCGGGAACGCGTAGATCGCATGCCAGATGGAAGATCCGGTGAAGCCATTCACCACGGCTGGAAAATCATCGGCATCTTTGCGGCCGGGTTTCGCATTGAAGAACTTTCGCGCCGCGCGGGCGGTGGCTTTCATCTTTTCCGCGGCGCGCTGGCGGACGCCTTCGGGATTGCCATCGCCCCAGACGTCAGGTGGCAGGATCGCCTTGTGCCGTTCGTCGATGAGATCGCAAATCGCCTGGCCAACGAGATGGCTGGAAATGGCAAAGCAATTCAATCCGTGCTGCTGGAGCAGCGCCCATTTATTCTTCACGTAATCGGGCTCGCTCAAGGCGCGATCCACTTCGAAGTGATCGCCCCAGCAGGCGAGTTCCACGCCGTCGTAGCCCATCTGTTTGACTTTGGGAGCGAGTTCCGCGAGCGGGAGATCCGCCCACTGGCCGGTGAAGAGTGTGACTGGTCTTGCCATGTTCAGAGTCGTTGCGTTGTTCAATCCGATTTCCCTGACTGCGGGCCGGGAGCCGCGCAATGTGCGGGAGTGTGTTGACGCCGCCGCGCGCGGTCAAGCGCCTGCTCATCTCGCCGCATCGTAAATTCAAACGAGCCACCCAATCTACAGAAAGAACATGGATGAAACAGGAACCTGACTGCACCCGCAGCCAGCTTCGGAGCGGTGATCGCGGGAGCTTCGCGGGCGGAATCCAGAAGAAGCTCACGCGAAGGACGCGAAGAAGCATGGCACACGGAATTGCTTGCTGTTCTCCAGATTCCTTCGCGCTCTTAGCGGCCTTCGCGTGAGGAATCTTTTTAGAAGGAGGGAGATAGCTTCAGTCCGCGCCAACTGCTGAAGTTCATCTGTGCTTGGTCAGTGCCTCCAAGAAGCGTCGTGCCATTTGTCATGGAACTTTCCCGTTGAGTTGCGCGTCTGAGCCCGCTATTCACAACGCAGCATTCCGATCTACCCTATGAACAATCGCCACGACAAAATCCTCTTCTGGGGCTGCTTCATCGCCCTCATCACCACGTCCTACGCGTTCATCAGCCGGATGATTCTTTCCGGCGGCCAGTTCGTCACGGACTTCGGCCTGGACAAAGTGGCGGTTGGAGAGCTGCAGGGAGCGGGCGTCTGGCCGTTCGGCGTCAGCATCATCCTGTTCAGCCTGTTCATCGATAAAATAGGCTACAAGGTCGCGATGGTCTTTTCGTTCGTGTCGTATCTAATCTACACGGCGCTTGCGATCATGGCCTACAACACGATCCACGGCCTCACCGGCGCCGAGCTTCTGGCCGCGCAAAAGAAGGGTTATCAACTGCTCTATTGGGGCAGCATCATCCTGGGTCTAGGCAACGGCACCGTGGAGGCCTACATCAATCCGGTCGTTGCGACAATGTTCAACAAGGACAAGGTGAAATGGTTGAACATGCTTCATGCTGGCTGGCCAGCAGGCCTGGTTCTGGGCGGCCTTTGCACCATAGCGCTGGCGACGAACGCAGACTGGCGCATCACACTCGGGCTCATCCTCGTTCCCGCGCTGATTTTTTTCTTCATGCTGATTGGGCTGAAATTCCCGCGCAGCGAACGTGAACAGGCCGGCATCGGATACGTGGACATGCTGAAGGAGTTTGGCGTGATTGGTGCGCTGGTTGGCTTTGGGCTCGTGATCGCCCAGTTGGGACAAGTCTTCGCCTGGCCCAAAGGGTTGGTCTGGGGTTTAACCGGTGGCGTGGTTTTCCTGTTTGGCGCAATGACCAAGTCCATTGGCCGCCCGATCCTAATTTTTCTGATCATCATCATGATGCCGCTCGCGACGACCGAGATCGGAACCGACGGCTGGATCAGTTCGCTGATGGAAGCGCCCATGGCGGCCAAAGGTTATCATCCGGGCTGGGTGCTGGTTTACACCTCCGCGATCATGATGGTGTTGCGCTTCTTTGCCGGACCGATCGTTCACAAGATTTCCCCGCTGGGATTGCTCGCCGCGTGTGCGGTGCTGGCTGTGATTGGACTCACCTGGCTTTCGAAAACAAACGGCGCGGGGATGGCGACAATCTTTGCCGCAGCTGGTTTGTATGCCGTGGGTAAAACGTTCTTCTGGCCGACGATGCTGGGTGTGACCAGCGAACAATGTCCGCGTGGCGGCGCGCTCACGTTGAACGCGATGGGCGGCATTGGAATGCTGGCGGTCGGCATTCTTGGATTTCCATTCATTGGATTCCTTCAGGAATCTTCCGCAACAAAGCAGCTGCAGACAGCTGACTCCGCGCTTTACCAAACCGTAACCAAAGAAAGCCGCTACCTTCTGGGCAATTATCACGCGATCGATCCGGTCAAAGCTGAAATCGTCACGGATCCCGCCGCGAAGCGGACGATCGACACCGCCGTGACCGACGGAAAATTCTCCGCCCTCGGAAAAATGGCATTCTTCCCAGCGTTCATGCTGGTTTGTTACATCGCCCTGATTCTCTATTTCAAATCGCGTGGCGGCTACAAACCGGTGGAACTGGTCGGTTCCAAGTCGTCGCACTGACACCTCAAGCAACCGTAGCAGCCGACGTGAGTCGGCTCTGATTCCTGATTGGAGATGGAGCGGACTCACGTCCGCTGCTACGGGGCCTTCACAGAAGCGAACAAAGAAAACGAAGATCGCTTGGACTGTTCCTTCCTTGCCTTCGTTTCCTTCCGTTGAAATTCGGGATTCGCGCGGTCTCGTAAGAATGCGTAGCTGCAATGCAATGAGTTGAACCGCAGCCTTCGTCAAGCCTTCGCTCGATATCCAAACAGCTGCTTCGCCTTGATCGCTTCGCAGATGGGCTTGGGCACGAAGTTTTCCCACGACGGATCGTTTGTCTGGATCAGCTTCAGCACGTCGCCGGAATAGACATTCAGCACATCGGGGTTGTAGTCACGAATGCCTTCAACCATCCGGTTTTCCACCAGATGTTGCAGCAGATGGCGCAGGTGCGGGGCGACTTCCACGTTCTCCAGCGTCGTCAAAGTTCCGTTTCGATCCAGCGAGGGATAGACGTAGAGCTTCACGCCGTTGCGAAACAGGTGGCCAAAGGATTCCAGCAATCCGCCCGGCAGACCGGTGTAAAACTTCTCATCGAAGATGTCGCGCAAGCGTACCAGCCCGAGCGGCAGCCCGATGGGCTTTTGCGTGTAGCGCGAGAGATACGTCACCAGCCGATGGTAGCGAAGGAAGTTCGAAATCAGCACTGGCCGGCCAAGTGCGCTGAGCGCGTCCACGCGTTCCAAGAAATCGTGGTGATCGATGGCGTCGCCGATCTGCAACTGGCGCAGCGTCATTTCCAAAATCACGATGGGCGCCTCGCCTTTCAACGATTCATCGCGGCTGAACTGTGCCTCGGCGCGCTCCATCATGTCGAGCATGGGCGTGGTGAGCGGGCGGAAGCTGCCGCGCTGCACAAGCACCGGCTTCTTGTAAAGCACTTCGCCCCATTGAACCGTGTCGCCGTCGGCGTTGAACATCGCCGCTTCCGTCAGTCCCTGCTTCACCAGCTGCAAGGCCATCAGCCGGTTGTCCACACCGCCAAAAGCCGGACCCGCAAAGCGGATCATGTCCACTTCCACGCGCTCCCATGTGAGGTTGTCGAGCAGCGATTTGATCAGCTGCTCCGGTTCCTTGTAGTGATAGAACGTGCCGTAGATCAGGTTCACGCCCATGATGCCGAGCGCTTCCTGCTGCCGAGCGCTTTCGCGATCCAGCATGCGGACGTGAATGTAAATCTCGGATGGCGGCGAGTGCGGTTCCGTCTGGAAACGAATGCCCATCCAGCCCTGGCCGTCATCGCGGCGTGTGTAGCTGCTCGTGGCGACGGTGTCGGCGAAGGCGAAGAAAGCAGTGCGATCACCGTGGGTTTTCTCCAGCCGCTGCACGTCCAAGGCGTATTCGTGATTCAACATCGCGCGCAAGCGCTGGCGGCTGACGTAACGGTCCGCCGGACCATAAATGGCATCGCTCACCGCCATGTCGTAGGCGGAAATTGTCTTGGCCACGGTGCCTGAAGCGCCGCCCACGCGGAAGAACCAGCGCGCCACTTCCTGCCCGGCGCCAATCTCGGCGAACGTGCCGTAACGTTTCGCGTCTAGATTGATGCGCAAAGCCTTTTGCTCGGTCTGAAGAACTTCGGCCATGCGCAAAGTATTCCTCCCGTTCCGTTGCGATTCCAGCCTGGATTCGGCGGGATTGATCGAGATGAATTCGTTAACCACCGATGAACTCGGATGGTACTTCCCTTCGAACGATCCCGCCGGGTGTATTGGCTTCTGCAGTTCCTCCGGCATTTCCTCCTTTTCCGCTCCGGCCTTTCGCCGCATCTTCGGTCGGCATGTCGGAGAAGTTGAAGAACCTTCAAATCGATCCGGATCAAAAGCGCCGTCCGCAGAGTTCGCTCTGGCTCATTTTCACCGGAGTTTTCCTGCTGCTGGCGATTGCGATTTTCTTCGCCTGGCCGCGCGCCGCAGACAAACAACGTTTGTTGAACACCGGCCGGGTTCCCGCCACGAACGCTGTCGCAGCCACTCCGGCCAGCTCTCCCAACACAAACGGCAGTTCCGATTTCTCGCTCACCGTCAGCGGCTATATCATCAACCGGGAACGCATCGAAATCAGCCCGCGCTTCCTCGGGGTCGTGAAATGGATCGGCGTGAAAAAGGGCGACTCCGTCACGAACGGCCAGGTCGTGGTGCTGCTGGACGATTCCGAATACCAGGCGCGGCTGCGCGAAGCGGAAGGCCGTCTGAACACCGCCCGCGCCAACGTCAGCAAGGTCGAGCTCGATCACGGGCGAATCCGGAATCTCGCGCAGACGGATATTGAATCGAAGCAACGCGAGGATGATGCACGACTCCAGCTGCAAGCCGCGCGTGCCACCCTGGTCGAAGCGGAAGGCATGTATCAGCTCGCCCAGACTTACGTGAACTGGTGCACGATCCGTTCGCCGATCAATGGCGTCGTTCTCGAAAAGCTCGTCGATCCCGATGAGCTGGTTGTCCCGCAGAGCTTCGGTGGCGGACGCGGCCCCAGCACGGCCTTGATCGCGGTGGCCGATCCGAACGATCTGCAGGTGGAGATCGATTTGAGCGAAGCCGATCTTTCGAAAGTGGCGCTCGGTCAGAAATGCCGCGTCACACCGGAGGCGTATCCCGACAAGCATTATGAAGGCATCGTGGCGGAAATTGCCCCGGAAGCGGATCGCGCGAAAGGCACGCTGCAAATCAAGGTTCAGATTGTCGGGCCGGACCGTTTTCTGACTCCGCAGCTGAGCGCAAGGGTGGAGTTCGGCGGTGAAGAACAGCAGAAGGCCCCATGATTTCGGGCCTCGAATGACGGATTCCGGACGTTCAGCACTCAGCCCCACTTGCCACTTGAAAGCGCAAAATCCCGGTCCTATCGTCGGCTCATGAAACAATTTTTCCTTTTCCTGATCGTTGCGCTGTGCTCCGGCCCCGCGGTTTTGCGCGCTCAGGACGCGGCAACGGAAGAACGGCTGAACAAGATGGCGGCGCAGATCGAAGGATTGATCGAAGTGCGCGACCAGCAGAATCGCAAAATTGAACAACTCACCCGCGCGCTGGAAGATTTGCAGGCGAAGATGAACAAACCCGATCCCGATTACGCTTCGCAGGAGGATGTGAAACTGCTGGCGGACAAGCTCCGCGAGGTGGACCGCAAGCGGCAGGAAGACAACGATCGGATTCTCGACATGATCAAAACCGAGATTCCAAAGATCATCAAAAGCAGCACGCCGAGATCCACACCCACCCCGGCGCCGTCCGACGATTCCTCCATTCCGAAGGAAGGCTATGAGCATGTCGTGAAGTCGGGCGAAACATTGTCGGCAATCATTCAGGCGTATCGGGAAAACGGCGTGAAGGTCACGCTCAGCCAGGTCTTGCGCGCGAATCCCGGTTTGAAACCGGAACAACTTCGCGTCGGCCAGAAAGTTTTCATTCCCGATCCGAAGCAGTGATTCAACCGCTCTCCACCCTGCCATGAGTTTCTCCTCGCCCATGCGCGTGCGGCTGGAAGGAACCGTTTCCGAAAGCCCGTTGCATGACCTGGAGGCGCTCATTCGCTCGCGCACACCGCTGATCATTGTCGAGAGCAACGAGGAGCCGGAGGTGGTGCGCATGGTTCGCCGGCTCGGACAGAAGCTTCAGCTCAAGGCGTATCGATGGACGATCTCCGAGGGCATGCAGGCGTTTGACCCCTGCGACCAGCCGACGCAATCCGTGCATCGCTCGAACGAGGTGCTGGCCTACATCCGCACCGGCGCGTCGCACAGCCTGTTCGTCCTGCTCGATTTCCACCCCCACTTGCAGGATCAGCTGCATGTGCGCCAGCTCAAGGACATCGCGCTCACGTATCCCAAGCACTATTCGACCGTGATTCTCGTTGGCCACGCCATGCAATTGCCGGAGGAATACATCCTCGCTCCGGACGGCACTACCAAACACATCCTGCGCCGCGCTTTTCGCAACCTCGTGCCGGACCCGATCCTGGAGCGGCGCGACAAAATCGGATTCATTTTCCAGTTCTTCAACCTGCTTCCGACATTGAACGGCTTCGAGAACGTCGCCCTGCCTCTGCATTTGCGTCACTGGACTCGCGCTCAGATCGATGAACGTGTCAAGGAACTGT
>CAMLLE010000158.1 GCA_946480555.1 uncultured Verrucomicrobia subdivision 3 bacterium | reverse complement strand
CAGCCCCTCTCCCTATCCCTCTCCCCGCGCTTCGCTGTGGGACGAGGAAAAAAAATCTGAGACTCCTCACGTCGTCTCCTACAGCGAAAAGGTGGGGCGCGTCTCTCCGCGCGCGCCGGGCCTTTGCTCCATACGCCCGCGACGCCACGCTCCCTGCCGTTCACCCTTCGAGCGCCACGGCACGTGCAGTGCTAAATTCCGGAATGTCCAAGCATCGTTCACGCATCTGGAGCTGGCTGTTGGTCTGCAATGTCCTGAGCTGGGGCTGCCTCGCTCACGCCGCCGTCATCAACGTTACAACCAACGACAACTTCGCAAAAATCGAGGGCGCCAATCCGGGCGACGAAGTCGTCATCGCGCCCGGCACTTATCGATTTCGTGTCTATTTGACGAAACAAGGCACTGTCACGAATCCGATCATCATTCGCGCGCTCGACCCGGCGAACCCGCCGGTGTGGGATTTTGGAAACGTGCTGGTGGAAAACGCGCCGGGCAGTTATGGCGCTGGCGATCGTGGCCGTGGCGCCTGGCAATTCAGCGGGGCGCGGCATTATCGCGTTTCCGGGCTCGTCATTCGTAACGCGCGCACGGCAGGCCGCCATTCCGCCGCGATTCGCTACTACAACGCTTCCACCAACATCCACATCAGCAACTGCCGGTTTGAATGGAATGACAACGGGCTCACGGGCGGCACGCAAGACAGCGAAGCCACGGTCGAGTTCTGCGAGTTCTACGCAAACGGCAACACCAACGCGTCTCTCAGTTCGCCGACACACAACATTTACGTTTATGGCGGCTATCTGACGCTGCGTTACTGCTACGTGCACGATCCCGTCCAGGGCCAGAACTTCCACATCCGCTGCCGCGAATCGATCCTCGAGTACAACTGGTTTGCGCGGGCGAATTCCTACGAGGGCGACTTGATGAGTAATGACGATTTCAGCGGCCCGGGACCGTTCACTCAGACAATGACCCTGCGCGGAAATGTCATCGTTCAAAAAGCAAATCCGCTGAACAGCTCGCAGATCGTCGCGATTTACAACGATGGCGAACTGCCGAACCTGACCCTGAACGTGCGCGCGCTTTACAACACATTCATCGGAAATGGCGGCAACGCGGCGTTCATCCATTCATCGAATGAAGATGGCACGGCGATGACGGCAGAGATCTCGAACAACATCATTTTCGGAACGCGCCGGCCATTTCTGAACGACAACTCCAACGCAGGCGTCGTTGCCGGCCGGAACAACTGGCTCCGCACGAACGCAACCGTCGGACCCCTGACCGGCTCGATTCAAACCGAATCGCCGGGTTTTCTGAATCCTGCCGCCACCGATTTTCGGCTCGCGCCGGACAGCGCGTGCATCGCAGCTGCCGATCCGACGGTTTTCGGATTGCCGGGGCGCGAGTATTTCCTGAATGAAGCCACGAACCGGCACTGGCGCATTCGCCCGGCCGCACGCGATGTCGGCGCTTTCGAAAGCACGACGAGCGGAAACCCGGTCGAGCCGAACGATCCTGAGCCACTGCCCGAATTGTCGATTTCCAGCACGAATGGCGCAGTGAAAGTTAGCTGGCCGCTGTTCGCCCAAGGTTTTCAACTGCAAGCTGCGTCTGACCTGAACGTCGGCTGGAATCCGGTCGTCGGCGGGTTCGTTACGAACGAAAGCTCGATCGGATTCGAAGTGGGAAATGCTGGCACCGGTTTCTACCGGCTTCGGCGTTGAAAGGGGGCGCAACCCGCCGAGTACCGAAAATGTTTGTCCCTGTTTCGCGGGGAGGAATTCGGCGGGACGCCGGATTCCACAGGCGGGACGCCTATGCTCCCCGGGAACGAATGTCAGCTCCATTGGAGAGAAGCCCGGAAGCAATAATCGTTTTTTGCGCTCTGCCCGTTGCGAATTCCGTAAATGAACAGGCTTTCCTTCCCGCCGTTTGGCGATAGCCTGTGGCTGATCGGTCTCCAAGCGGATTGGTTGCCTTCGCAAGCGGTCCCGTCGGTCGTCTGCCGCGCTCTGCGAGCGTGGCGTTTTGAAACATGATACTACCTTCAATCATTCAGGGCGGCATGGGTGCCGCCGTCTCAAACTGGCGTTTGGCTCGCGCCGTCTCCGCCGCCGGCCAGCTCGGCGTCGTGTCCGGCACCGCCATCGGCATCGTCCTCGCACGCCGACTCCAAGTGGGTGATCCCGGTGGCGATATGCGGCGCGCGCTCAGCCATTTTCCGAATCCATCCGTCGCCGCCCGGTTGCTGGCGGAATATTTCATCGAAGGCGGCAAACCCGCCAACGCCCCATTTAAACCCGTTCCCATGCCAACCATCTCGCCGGCGTCGATTCTGACCGATCTCACGGTCGCCGGCGCTTTCGCGGAAGTGTTCCTCGCGAAAGAAGGTCATTCGGGGGTCGTCGGCATCAACCTGCTGGAGAAAATCCAACTGCCCACTTTGCCAACGTTGTTTGGTGCGATGTTGGCCGATGTGGATTACGTGCTCATGGGTGCCGGGATTCCGAGAACGATTCCTGGAATTCTTGATCAACTGGCGCGCAACGAGTCCGCAGAACTCGCGCTGGCGGTCGAAGGCGCGCAAGCCGGAGAAGTGTTCACGTCGAAGTTTGATCCGCAGCCATACGCGCGCAAAGATCCGCTGTTACGCCCAAAGTTTCTGGCGATTGTCGCCTCCGCCACGCTGGCGATGACTCTGGCGCGAAAATCAAATGGCCGCGTGGATGGCTTCGTGGTCGAAGGCGAAACGGCAGGCGGTCACAACGCGCCACCGCGCGGACCGATGCAGCTGAGCGCCGCGGGTGAACCGGTGTACGGGATTCGTGATGTTCCCGATCTGGAAAAAATTCGCGAGCTTGGATTGCCATTCTGGTTGGCGGGATCATTTGGCCGCGCCGGAAAGCTGGCCGAGGCACGGCAACTGGGCGCGGTGGGAATCCAGGTCGGAACTGCCTTTGCGTTCTGCGAAGAATCGGGTGTTTCGCCGGCGCTGAAGCACCGTGCCATTCAATTGAGCCGCGCCGGCCAGGCGCGCGTCTTTACCGATCCGCTGGCGTCGCCGACCGGATTCCCGTTCAAGGTCGCTCAAATGGATGGAACGCTTTCAGACGCGGCTGCTTTCGAGCAACGCGAGCGCATCTGCGATCTCGGCTATCTGCGGCACTTGTATCGAAAGTCTGACGGAACAATCGGCTATCGCTGCCCGGCGGAGCCGGTGGAGGATTTTGTGCGCAAGGGAGGCTCGGTGGCGGAGACGGAGGGCCGCAAATGCGTTTGCAACGGGCTGCTGGCCACGGTTGACATCGGGCAGATGCGCAGGGGCGGGGAGGAGGAATTGCCGTTGGTCACAGCGGGGAATGAATTTGAAAACATCGCCATGTTCGCGGAAGGGAAGGCTGACTCTTACACCGTGGACGACGTGTTGAAGTCGTTGCTGCATTCGTAGCCTTGGCCTCACCCATCCGATAGCCGGAGGGGAAGCTGACTCAGCGTTGGTTTCCGATAGGGAATCAGCGGGGAATTCCTGTCGCGAAGGTTAAAATGACTGCATGCGACGCGCGCTGAGCGACGCGCCCCACCTTGGTGCGGACGGCAATTCGTTTTGCGTCGGCACCGGATTCTTCCCACACTTTTCGCGATGTTCGAGTTGCTCCAGACAGATTCCGAAACCAAGGCCCGCCTCGGGCGCTTGACCACAGCACATGGCACGATTGAAACGCCCGTGTTCATGCCTGTGGGCACGCAGGCCAGCGTGAAAGCGCTTGATCCGCGTGAGCTGCTTGAGATGGGCACGCAGATCATCCTCGGTAACACGTATCATCTGAACATCCGTCCCGGCATGGAAATCATTCGCGCCGCCGGCGGGCTACACCGGTTCATGAACTGGGATTTGCCGATTCTCACCGACAGCGGCGGCTTCCAGGTTTTCAGCCTCTCCAAGATTCGCAAAATCCAGGCGCATGGCGTGGAGTTTCGATCACACCTCGACGGCTCACTTCTGTTTCTCGGGCCGAAGGAAGCGATGGGAATCCAGCGCGAACTCGGCTCAGACATCGCGATGGTGTTCGACGATTGCCCGCCACATACCGCACCGATAAAGGAATTAAAGGCGGCGGTGGAACGAACGATTCGCTGGGCTGGCGAGTGCCGCGAACAGCCACGCGCGCCTGGCCAGCTCGTGTTTGGCATCGTGCAGGGCGGTTCCAATGCCGAGATGCGCGAGCATTGCGCGAAGGCGTTGATCGAATTGAAATTCGATGGCTACGCGATCGGCGGCGTGAGCGTGGGCGAACCTGAGCCTGAAATGTTGAAGGCGATTGAGATCACGGAGCCGCATCTGCCGGCAAATCAGCCGCGCTACGCGATGGGACTGGGCACGCCGGCACAGCTCGTGGAACTGGTCGCACGCGGCGTGGACATGTTTGACTGTGTGCTGCCCACGCGCGTGGCGCGCAACGGCACCGCCTTCACGCACAAGGGCACCATCAGCATCAAGGGCGGCATGTTCAAATCCGATTTTACTCCGATCGAAGAGGGCTGCGAATGTTACGCCTGCCGCCATTTCACCCGCGCTTACCTGCGGCATCTGCTGAACGTGAACGAAATCCTCGGGCTGCGCATGCTCAGCGTTCACAACTCGTACATGTACCTGAAAGTGATGCAGGAGGTGAGAAAGGCGATTGCGAACGGGACGTTTGCGGAATATCGCCGTGAGTTCATCGCGAACTATCGGCCGTCGCAGAAGGTGATGCTCGCCCGGGCCGCAGCGAAGGAT
Source organism: uncultured Verrucomicrobia subdivision 3 bacterium (assembly GCA_946480555.1). The sequence goes on along the minus strand of CAMLLE010000158.1, from coordinate 2,232 downwards.
CGCTAGAAGCGTTTTCGAACTTCGCATTGAGACCGTGACGGCGCCGGACAGAATTCAGGATTTCGAGCATCCTCACACTGTCTGCCGCGGGAATTCCTGCGTAACAATCCCAATGGCGGCGGCGTCAGTGTCCGCAGATATTCGTGCGAAACGTTGCAATGCAGCCATGAAATTCAGCCGCCCGTTCAGCGCCCTGTTTGCTGTGATCTTCACGTGCCTCTCTCACGGGGCGGAAACGCAAAGCTGCGGAACCAACATCACGCGCGTGGCGTGCGTGGGCGACAGCATTACGCAAGGAGTCGGCGTGAAGCATCAAACGACGAATTCTTATCCGGCGCAGCTGGCGCGCATGCTCGGCGGCAAATGGCATGTGACCAATTACGGCGTCAGCGGCACAACCATGATGAACACGGGCGACCGGCCCTACATGCAGCGGGCAGAGTTCAAGGCCGCGCTCGAATCGAAGCCTGACGTGGTGGTAATCAAGCTCGGCACGAATGACAGCAAGCCACAAAACGTGGAGATGCATCCCGACGATTTTCTGGCGAGCTACCGCGAGATGATCGCGAAGTTTCGCACGGCGAATCCCCGCATCAAGATTTACGCCTGCCTGCCCGTGCCGGCTTTTCCGGAGGGCGGCGGCATTCGCGAAAGCGTGATCAGCGGCACAATCATCCCTAAGATTCGTCAGCTGGCGCAGGAAGAGAACCTGCTTCTGATCGACCTGCATTCCGCGCTGGACGGCCGCAGCGATTGTTTCCCGGACAAAGTTCACCCGAACAAGGAAGGCGCGCGCATCATGGCAAAGACGGTTGCGGCGGCCCTTTCGAACGACCTGTCGAAAGGGAATTGAAGCGTGAATTGTGCGGCCGGGACACGGTTACGCCGGAATGCCCGCAATGTCGTCTTTCACATCGAACTTATGAATCAACTTCAAACGATCGCGTTCAGTCTCGCCATACTGATCTTCTCACTTGCGCGTAGTGCGGCGGCGCCGGCATTGATCAAACCCGGGGAACTCTGGCTGGATGACCGCGGCAAACATGTGCAGGCGCACGGCGGCGGAATCATCAAGCTCGACGACACCTATTACTGGTTTGGCGAAGATCGAAGCCAGGACAACGAGCGGGGGAAGCGTTTCGTCGCCTGTTACGCATCCACGAACCTGGCCAGCTGGACTTTTCGAAACCAGGTCTTGAAGCAGTCCGACCCTGAAAACCTGGGTCGCGGCTGGGTGCTGGAACGGCCCAAGGTGTTTCACAATCCCAAGACGAAGAAGTTCGTGATGTACTTCCACCTCGACGACGGTCGCTATCAATTTGCGCGGGTGGGCGTCGCGGTATGCGACACGGTGGATGGCGATTATCAATACGTGAAGAGCTTCCGCCCGCTGGGCTGCGAAAGCCGCGACATAGGGCAGTTCATCGACGACGATGGCTCTGCTTATTTGATTTTCGAAGATCGTCCGTCAAAGGGTTTTCACATCGCGAAGCTTTCGGAAGATTACATGGATGTGGAAAAGGAAGTGAGTTTCATCAAATCGCCGTTGGAAGGCGGCGCGGTGGTGAACCACAATGGTCTTTACTATGCGCTCGGTTCGGCGCTGACCGGCTGGAATCCAAACCCCAACAAGTTCGCAACGGCCAGGTCGCTTGCCGGTCCATGGTCGGAGTTCAAGGACATCGCACCTCCGGATTCGAACACCTACAGCTCGCAATCGACCATGATGATCAAGGTGGTTGGCACAAAGAAGACCTCCGTGATTTTCATGGGCGACATGTGGCGCCCGCGCACGCAATGGGATTCGCGATATCTGTGGATGCCGCTGGAGATCGGCGACGGGCATCTCCGCCTGCCGGAGCCGAAGCCATGGACGTTGGACATCGTGACGGGAGAAACCGCCCTCCAGAAATAGCACCTGCCCGGGGCGCGGCGGGTGACGATTGTCGCTCTCGTAATCGTCCTGGTCCTCGATTGTTTGGGGGTTTTCGAGGACGACGAGGAAAGGCATTGGTTGCGCCCTTCGCATTCTCTGCTACCGTGCCTGTGAGGTTGCGATGAAACGTTTGGCGACAGTTCTCATTGCGGGACTCACCCTTCTGGCCGCTTTGCGGCTTCAGGCGGCGAATGTTGGATTGATCGAAGTCAAGGGCGCCATCGGACCTGCCACCGCCGGTTACATCTCACGGGCCATTACTGTTTCCGAAGAACGCGGCGACATCTGCCTCATCC
>CAMLLE010000157.1 GCA_946480555.1 uncultured Verrucomicrobia subdivision 3 bacterium | reverse complement strand
CGGGGCGTTGTTCGCCGGTGCGGGTTCCGCGCTGGCAACCGCCGCGGCCGCCTTGCGCGTGTAGATCGCCACCGCGCGATTCTCCTTCGTGAAATACTGATTCGCCACGCGCTTCACATCTTCTGGGGTAACGGCCTGAACTTTCGGCCCGGCTTCGTTGATTTCGCGCCAGTCGCCCAAGCCCGTGTTGAAGATCAGGTGCATCAGGACCGGGCTGTTCGCGGTGAGCCGACGATATTCCGCCGCGGCAAAGTTGTTCTTCACCTTTTGCAGTTCCTCTGCCGGAACGAGTTCCTTCTTCAAGCGATCGATGTTTTCGTAAATGCCGCGTTCGACTTCCTCGGGCGTGTGGCCGTCGCGCGCTTCGCCACCGGCGTTGAAGTAACCTTCGTATTTCTGCGAGCCTTGTGCAGCGTAAACGTCCGTGGCCACACCGCGGCCCAGCACGAGATCTTTGTAAAGCCGGCCGGTGCGCGTGGAGAGAATCTCCGCCAAAATGTCCAGCGCGTAGGAATCTTTGTGTCCGAACGGCACCGTGTGCCAGAGGATGTCCACCTGCGGGTTCGTGTCGGCCTCGGCATACATGCGCTTCTCGGCCTGTTGCGGCACTTCCAGCGTGACCACTTCCGGCGGTGTGTTCGTGCCGCGCGGGATGCGTTCAAAGTATTTCCGCGCCAGACGCTCCGCGTCGTCCACCTTGAAATCGCCGACCAGGATCAACGTGATGTTCTGCGGCGCATAGAACGTGGCGTAAAATTCGTCGGCCTGCGCCTTGGTAATGGCTGGCAGGTCGGATGGCCAGCCAATCACCGGCCAGTGATACGGCGACGATTGCCAGAACATGGACGCGAACTGTTCCTGGAATTTACCGAGCGGAGTCGATTCCACGCGCATGCGGCGTTCCTCAAAAACCACATCGCGTTCGGCATAGAACTCGCGAAACACCGGGTTCTTCAGTCGATCCGATTCCATCCACATCCAGAGCTCGAGCTTGTTTGCGGGAACGGTTTCAAAATACGCGGTCATGTCTTCCGAAGTGAACGCGTTCATGCCGGACGCGCCCTGGCCGCGGAGCACCTGGTCGAATTCATTTTTCACCAGCACCTTTCGCTGCTCCTCGATCAGCTTGGCGAACTCCTTTTCCAATTCCCGGTAACGTTCCGTTTTGTTCTCGGGCTTCATCAAGTCGTCGATCTGCCCCTGGCGATACATCTCCCGCATCTTCCCCTCCTCACGGCGCATGTCGCCGCGCACGCGTTCCTGTTCGGCGATGATCTCCAGATCGCGCCTGAGATCCTTGGTGCCGATTGTGTGCGTGCCCTTGAACATCATGTGTTCGAACAAGTGCGCGATGCCCGTCATGCCGGGCTCTTCATTCACGCTGCCCACGTGCGCCACCCAGCCACCGGCGACGGTGGGTTCATCATGGCGTTCGACCAGCAGCAGTCTCATGCCGTTGGCGAGTTCCTTTTCGACGACCGGCACCTTTTGCGCCTGCAGCAGCGCGGAGGAAATGAGAAGGCAAACGAACGACAACCAGGCTGTTCCACGACTTCGGTTCATAAAAAAATTCCCAACGAGTTCGAGAGTGAGCTTGAGACAGAACCTAGGCGAAGCTTGTTCAACTTCAAATGAAATTCGAGTTCCCCGCCACGTAGCGGCGCTTTGGCAAGCGCCGCCAATCTTTTTCGTGAGCCCGGTGAAGAAGTGGCCTCACGCGGAGGACGCGAAGCCGCGAGCGGTAGCGATCCCCGCAACCTTTGCGGACTGCGCGTGAGAATTATCTTCAGCTGTCGGCCTGACGATCAGCGGCGCTCGCCAGAGCGTCGCTACGGGGCCTCAGTCGATTTCAGAGATTTCGATGCGCTCTTCTGCACCGTTGCAACGAAGTTCCGGCACGTACATCGCCTGGCCAAGCACGGGCAGCGCATGGAATTTTCCCGGAACCTCCGCGCGCGTGTCGTAGCGGATTTCCCAAACACCTTCGGGCAGTTTGTCGATGAACAATGCTACCTTGCGGTCGCGCAGCTCCTGATAAACCCAACGCTGGCGTCCGGTGTAATCGCTCTCCTCCTGCGGCCTCGGCAACGGCGGCAGAATCAGCTTCTGGCCAGGACGGATTCGGTCGGAAGCCAGCTTGTTCGAATCCGATATTGCGCGCACGGTTGTGCGATGCGCTCGCGCGATACTGTAAAGCGTCTCGCCGGATTTCACCGTGTGCTCGCTGCTGGCGGTCTGATTCGTCGCGGTGAACTTGCGTTGCACGGCGCCGGATTTCAGTTCCTTCGCATACAGCGATTCGCCGCTGCGAATTTGCACCGCCTCCACGCCCGCGGGTTTCAAGTCTTCAAATATCAAATACTCGTAGTTGTTCTTCGCCTCGATCGTCAGCACGGTTTGGATGCGCTCGCCGCTGACGACCTTGTCGCCATCCTCCAGCGGTTCCTTGTCGTAAACCACGCCCTTGAGCAGCGTCGGCCGGCCGACAAGTTTATAGTATTCGCGCTTCACGAAAATTTCGCTTCCCACCGGCGCGATCGGTTCTTCCGTGCTGAAGAACTTTGCTTCTGCGGCGAAGTAAAGCGCTACCGGGTTGCCGCGGCTGGTCTGCCGGATGCGAATCTCGTTTGCATCGCGAATTAACTTAGGCTCCACCGTGAAGCGGCTGGGCGCGTTGAGGATTTCCGCCGCCGTCACACGCTTCTTCGCCACCGATGCGCCGTTCACCAGCACTTCGAACTCCGTGTCCGACTTCAGTTCGCCACTCGTGCGCAAGTAGTCGTTCATCGCCAGGATCACAATTGCAGTGTCGCGCGTGTTGCTCCACTGCGCGCCGCGACGGTTCTTGATCAGCCAGTTGGCAACCGGTTCCACCAGCTTGTTCGTGGGATCAATCGCGAGCATCGCGCGCAGCGCAAATGCCGTCGCTTCAATGCCGCCTTCAGACCAGCGCCAGTAAAGTCCGTCCTCGCCCCAATGCGCAGTTCCCATGAGGGTTTCAGGTTTCGAGTTTGGGGTTGCGGGTTTGATCAGCACTGATTCGTCCGGGCGTTCATCGCGCTTCACGCCGTTTTCCAGATTGGCGATGAGCGTGCGCGCTTCCTGCGCTTTGCCGTAGTAATACGCGCTCAACGCCAGCAAGGCGCGCGTGTAGGCATTCAGTTGCTGGCGCTTGCCCCAGAGATTCGCGAACGCTGTGTCTTCCGACTTCGTTCCCTTCATTTGCTTCTGTGCATTCCGGTACGCCGCCAGCGCGTGCAGCATGAAGGCTTGTTGATCGGGACTTTCTTCTTCCTCAACGATTTCCTTTTCCAGGAAGCTCACCGCGTTTTCCAGTACGCCGCCGCGCACTTCAGTTCCGGCCTGCCGGGCCAGCACGAGCCCCCAGGTCACATAAGCCGTCATCCAATGATCGCTCTCGCCTTCCTTCCACCAGCCCCAGCCGCCGTCGCTGTGCTGGAAATCGTAAAGGCGTTCAAGCCCGGCTTTGGTGATGCTCTCCAACTCGGCCAGATCCTTTTTGCCTTTTGATTGAGTTTTCGAAACGGAGTTGGTCTCGATGCCGCCAAAAACACGGCTCATCACGTCTTCGGGTTTTAATCCAAGATCGCGCAGCGTCTTGGCTGTGATGACTGCGGGCAGGAACCGGCTCATGGTTTGTTCCGTGCAGCCGTAGGGGTAATCGATCAGGTAAGGCAGGGCGTCGAGCATCGTGACCGCCAGGCTGGGCGTGACTTGAACGGTGAGTGAAGATGAACCCGGTTTCCGTTCCTTGGGCAAATCGAGCTTCACCGTGATGTCGTTTCCACGCGCTTTGCCAGATTTGGAAACGAACTTCTCGATGCCGTGTTCGTGCGCGATGAAGCTGCGCTCCATGGCATCGGAATGCTTCGGTCCGCGGCCGGTGACTTTCAGTTTCACATCGCCGGGCGATGTCACTTCCGCGATCCAATCCGCGCGGCTCTCGGAAAGGGCAGGGATTCGCAAAAGCAGGGCAGGCGTCCCGCCTGCCTTCTCTGGGTTCCGGGTATTAACATCGCTCCCGCTGACGCGGTCGCCAGGCAGGCGGGACGCCTGCCCTACTTTGAGGCCAATCGCCTCGAGCGATACGCGCACGTCCATCGGCTCGTCCGTGTTGTTGTTCGCGACGGCGGAAATCGTGACGGTGTCGCCAACGACGAAGAAGCGCGGAGCCTGCAATCGCACGAGCAATGGCTGTCGCGTGCGCGTGTTTGTGTCAGCGATGCCGAACTGATTTTCCGCTGTCACCGCTCGCGCGGTCGCTTTCCAGCTCGTGGTCGAATCTGGATATTTCAGTTTCACCACTGCGCGACCGTTGGCGTCGGTTTTCAGGTCAGGCTGCCAGACGATGGTCGAGCGGAAATCAGTGCGGACGACCACCGGTGCTTCCGGCTCGGCCGCATGTTGCATGACTGAATCCGCGCCTTCTGAAATGCCGCGTGTCCGTTCCGGCATTAACGCTGCCGAAGCGGGCACTGCCATCTCGCCCGCAGCCAGAAGGGTCAGCGCCGTGGAGCTCTTGGCTGCGTAGCGACCCATTTCGAAGCGATTGCGGATGGACTTGAATTCAGATCCAGCTGAGAGGTCGCGGAACACCGTGCGATCTTCCAAAAGATCATCCACAAACGCGTGGTCCAATTCATTGATGATCACATCGTCTCGTTCGGCCAGCCGGGCGAAGGTCTTTTGCTGAAATGTGCTCTGCAGCTGCACGAGATGATGACGTTTGTTTCCGAAGAAAAACTGGCGCGGATCGCCGGCGTAATCGCTCTGAATGTAAAACACCGATTCATCCACGAGACTCAACGCGACTTCAGCCGACACCGGTTTCCCCTGGTCGTCACGCGTTGTCACCGTGAGAGTGCCTTCGTCGCGCGGCAGATACGCCGGCCGGTCCGATTGCACTTCCACGTTCAGAAAGTTCTTCGTTGGCGGAACGACGACCTGCTTCACGTCGCTGTGCATCGCGCAATCGCTGACCAGCGTCGCGCTCAGAAACACGTTGGGCACATGCCGCTCTTCAATCGGCAGCTGAAGGAGCTTCACCGTGCCGCTCAGATGAACAAGCTGATAGCTGTAAAGGTCTTCGCCTTCCACGCTGAATAGAACGTAGCGATCCGCCGTGTTCGCAACGAGCATCACTGGCGCGGTCTGGCCGGCGCGGAATGTATCCTTGTCCACGATCACTTCCACGCCGTCATGCCGGTAACCCAGGTCCGTCGTCGCATTGTCCGCCACCCAAACCGTCGTTTCCGCCGTGATGGAACCTGGAGCTTGGAACTTGGAGCTTCTCCCAGCGTCTTCGCTCGTCCAGGCGATGCGATAGTAGCCTTCGCGTTCCGGCGTAAAGCTGAATTCCGCCACGCCATTCGTATCCGTCTTCAACGTGCGCGTGAGAATCTCGTCGTGTTCATAGCCGCGAAACTTGAGTTTCCAGCCTTTCTGATCGGGACGTTCGGGCGGCGGCGGCCAGATTTTGGATTGCGCCTGAAGCCGCTTCAGCTCGTTGCTCTTCACTTCGCGGCCGTCCGGAGCGATCCAGATTTCATACCAGAAATCGCGCGTCACTTTCACAATGCCTTCCACTTGAACCGGCTGGTCGTTTGCGTCCAGCGCCTTGAACTCGGCTTCAACATTGTCCTGCGGGCGGTAGAGGTGATGCGCCGCTTTCGCGTGAACGTAATAGCGCTGCTTGGTCACGCGCACGGTGCCATTGCCGATGATTTCCCGGCGGGAGGAATCCACAACGCGCGCTTCGATGCGATATTCCAGATCCTGTCCATCGTGGGCGGGCGTTTCGAAGCTGACGGTCGCGCGACCGGCGGCGTCGGTTTTCAGGGTTTCGCGTTTGAGGATCTGACCGCCGCCAAAGCCGCGGTGCCAGCGCGAACTCGCACCGCCCATGTCTTCATAGAACCATGGAAACGGCCGCGGGTCCGGCCACAATCGCCAGAACGGGCTTTGATGAATGACCACTTCAACCGAAGCGTTCGCGACAGGGCCGCCGAAGTAATATTCGGCTTCGATGGAGGCTTCCACCGTTTCGCCGAGGCGGAAACTTTTCCTTCGCGCGGGCGAACCGTCCGCGCTCCGTTCTTCGGGCGTTTTCACCGTCACTTTGAATTCAGGCAGCTTGTATTCCTCGAGCCGGAAGAGCGTTGCCGAGCCAATCACGTTCGCCCGATTCTGGTCCCAGAACTGGATTTGATATTCGCCCAGCGGCATCTCCGCGGTCAGTTCGAGCGAGCCCCAAGCGCTGCCAAATGCGTTCAACGCCACCGATGCTTCCTTCACCTTTGAGCCCTGCGGATCGGTGATTTCGAAAGCGACTGTTTGCCCGGCCGGTGTGGAGTAATTCGCCCCGTCGTACTGCCGCGCGATGAACTTCCAGTTCACGGTTTCGTTCGGCCGATATGCCGGGCGATCCGTGAAGGCGTAGATTTTCCATGATTCAAATCCGCGGTACGGCAGATAGGAGTGACCCAGTGCAAAGGCCTGACGGCTGCTCTGGATCGCCGCGGCGAACAATTGCCGGCTGCGATCCTCTGTCTTGGTGTCCAGCGTGAAGCGCGCGAGGCCGTTGGTGTCCGTCTCGCCGGAATGCTCGCGCACGGTCCAGCGATTATCGGCGTACCATTGTTCCCATAGCTTCACCGGCGCATTCCCGATGGGCGAACCGTCCAGCGCGTTGCAGAAGTAAAGCAGTGCCTGCTGCCCGGAAGCGCGCAGAACCAGCGACGCGTCCGTAACGAGAATCAATTCACGGGCGTGTTTGCCGCTCGCGTCCGCAGCAAGGATGTACGCGCCTGGCTTGAGCTTTTCATCGAGCCGCAGCGAATCATCGCCGGGTTTGTGATCCTCACGGGCTGCCGTAGCGGCGTCTCTGGCGGGCGCCGCATTATTAGAACCTGATTGGCGGCGCTCTGCGGAGACGCCGCTACGGGAGCGTGGCTGATGACTCCACGCTTTCGCCTTTTCCAAATTGCTGAGATTGATCGATTGCAGCCAGTCGCGCCGTTCCCGTTCGCTCGCGAACTTCACGTCG